>JASEHI010000053.1 GCA_030018695.1 Anaerolineales bacterium | reverse complement strand
TGAATGCTCAACGCAAACAGAGCGGTCAAACCTAATCTAACATTGTCGAGGTAGTCACGATCGGGTTTACGATGGGAATCATTTACCTGGTCAAAACGTTCTTCCTGGCATGAAAGGCAAACCTCCGAGTTCTTCGAGAACTCGGAGGTTTGGTTTCATCTCATCTTCTCCAACATCCCCATCGCCCCCCTCACCCTCTCCAGCACCTTCTCCTTCCCCACGATCTCCATGCTCTCGAACAGCGGCGGGCTGACGGTCTGCCCGGTAATGGCTACACGCAGGATGCCAAATATCTGCCCGGCGCTCAGGCCAAGAGTCTCGACCAACGCGCGCATGGCCGGCTCGGCTTGGGCGAGGGTAATTTCGGGCAGTGAAGCCAGAATATCATAGGATTTACGGGCGATCTCTGCGCATTGCGCGGCGGTCAGATTCTTGGCGATCAGTTCCTCGGGCTTCGGCTCGACTGTCCCTTTGAAAAACCAGGCCGCGAAGGGCAGGCAGTCGTCCAGCGTGACCAGTCGCTCGCGGATGAGCGGGATGATTTTGAGCAAAGTGTCATTATCCACTTCGAGACCAGCATGGATAAAGTACGGCTTGATGCGGCGGGCGATCTCCTCGTCGGGTAGCAGTCGGATGTGCGTCCCGCTGAAATGGTCGAGTTTGCTAAAGTTGATCGCCGCTGGAGCGGGATTCAGGTGGGAAATATCGAAACGTTCCACCATCTGCGCCAGTGTCATCACATCATCTTCCGAAACGCCCCAGCCCATCAGCGCGATCCAGTTCAGCACGCCTTCGGGGATGTAGCCGAGTTTCTCCAGATCGCCGATGTAGATCGAGTAACCGCTGTCCATCGCCAGGGCGGTATCACGCTTGCTCATCTTGCCCTTGCCGGAAGGTTTGAGGAAGACTGAGAGGTGCATCCAGACCGGCTCTTCCCAGCCAAAAGCGCGGACAATGAGCGCATGAAGCGGGAAGGTCGAGAGCCACTCCGCCCCGCGAATGACGTGGCTGATACCCATCAGGTGGTCGTCCACCATCGCGGCGAGGTGATAGGTGGGCAGACCATCCGATTTGAGCAGCACGTAATCATCTATCATTTCATTCGGGACGACGATGGGGCCGCGCAGCAAATCCACTGCGTTTGTCACGCCGGCGCGCGGCGACATGAAGCGGATGACATGCCGCTCGCCATTTACCGCCCGGCGGCGGGCCTCATCCGGGTCGAGATTCCGGCAGAAACCGTCGTAACCGGTATTCAATTTTTGTTTCTGGCGTTCCTGGCGGACTTTCTCCAACCTTTCTGCCGCGCAAAAACATGGAAAGGCCGCGCCCTTCTCGACCAGTTCCCAGGCGTGCGATTGATAAATCTCGCGCCGCTCCGACTGGCGGTACGGGCCGCAGGAGCCGCCAACGTCAGGCCCTTCGTCGTAGTCAAGACCCAGCCAGCGCAGGCCAGCCATCAATTCCCGCTCCGAGCCGGGGACAGTGCGTTTGGTATCCGTGTCCTCGATGCGCAGGATGAAGGTCCCGCCGGTGCGCCGCGCGAGCAGGTAATCGTAGAGCGCGGTGCGGGCGCTGCCGAGGTGCATGCGGCCGGTTGGAGAGGGGGCGAAACGCACACGGATGGGTTTTGAATTCACAAAATTTCTCCGATTCACTTGTGATGCGTGATGTGTGAGACATGGTGCGTGATACGCGGGCGACGGGCACATCGCACGCAGCACGCAATACGCAATACGCAGTACGTTTAGAATTCCAGCGGCTTGTGGCGCACGACCACGCTTTCTACCAGACCAATCCCCAACATCAGAGAAAGCAACCCGCTGCCGCCATAACTGATGAAGGGGAGGGGTAAACCCGTAACAGGGATCAGATTCAGGTTGACGGCAATGTTCACCGAGGCTTGAAAGAAGATCATGATCGCAACGCCGTAAGCCAGCATCGAACCAAAAGTATCCCGCGCCAGTCGTGCGGCGCGTAAACAGCGGTAAATGATAAAGACCAGCAGCGCGATGGTCAGCAGCGCGCCGATCAGACCAAATTCCTCGCTGATGACCGATAAAATAAAGTCGGTGTGACGCACCTTCATAAACCGCAACTGGGTCTGTGATCCTTGACCATAACCTTCGCCAAACCATCCGCCGGAACCGATCGCGATCAAGGCCTGCAGCACGTTATAAGTTGCACCGTGACGGGCGTCTGGATCAGGAAAGAAGAAGGTAAGAACGCGCTCTTGCTGGTAACCCTGGAGGAACGGAAAGCCGATGATCACGGCACCCAGGCCTGTCACGATAATTGCCACCAGGTGTTTGATCTGCAATCCGTTTACCCAGACCATAGCCGCCCAGATGACCATGATAACGATGGTCGTACTCAGGTTGGGTTGTAAGAGGATCCAGATCATCAGACCCGAAGCGATAAGCAGGCTCTTGGCGATCCAAAACCAGTCTCGCGGCGCATCTTGACTGCGGGCGAAGTAATCTGCAAGGGCGATGATGATCGCCAGCTTGGCAACTTCAGCCGGCTGGATCAATATCGTGCCAACCTCGAACCAGCGCGCGGCGCCAAAACGGGCAATGCCCGAAAGAAAAAGAATGACCAGGAAGAGCATCGTCCCGAAATAGAGCAGCTGGCTTAGAGACGACCAGTAGCGATAATCCAGGATGGTGACAATAATGATGACAAGCAGCCCGAGGCTGGCATAGAGCATCTGCCGGTTGATTTGCGGCAGGATGCTCTCATTACCGGCGATTGCCGAGCGAATCATGGCAACGCCAAAGGCGCTGGCCAGGATGACTGCACCCAGCAGCCAGAAATCGAAATGCCGCCAAAATTCACCACGCAACATAATAGTCTATCGGAAACGCCGGCGGGTCGCGCTGCGCAGGGGAATATCGGCCACCAGGCGCTGGGAACGCCCATCCTGGGCTACACTGATGCGCACCGCCGCGGAATCAATCTCCACGTGGCGCGAGATGGTCTCGATCAAGTCGTCCTTGAGCGCTTCCAACTCGGCCGGCGTCAGGTCGGTGCGATCGTGGATCAGGACAAGCTGCAGGCGCTCCTTGGCGCTGCTGGCGCTTTTTTTCCGTCCAATCATGCGGTCAATTATGTTCATCTCATTTCCTCCCCAGAAGACGCTGCCATAATCCCTGGGATTCCAAGTCAAGGAAGGGCACTTCCTCGCCCAACAAGCGGCGGGCGATATTTTGAAAGGCCAGCCCGGCTTTGCTCTTTCCATCCAGCGCCAGCGGTACTCCTTTATTCGAAGCGACGAGAACGTTTTCATCTTCCGGGACAATCCCAAGCAGTTTGATCGCCAGCAGGTCGAGGACATCCTCCACCGAGATCATTTCGCCGCGCTTTACCATGGCTGAATTCAAGCGGTTGATGACGAGTACTGGCGTACCTTTTTCCTCCGCCTCCACCAAGCCGATCACCCGATCGGCATCCCGCACCGCCGACATCTCGGGATTGGTCATCACGATGATTTTATCGGCCCCGGCGATAGCATTGTGAAAGCCACGTTCAATGCCAGCCGGGGAATCGATCAACACCCAGTCACACTCCGGGCGCAACTCATTGCAGAGATGAATCATATCGCTCGGCGAGACGGCGCTTTTATCGCGGGTCTGCGCGGCCGGGATCAAATACAGTTCAGGGACGCGTTTATCGCGGATCATTGCCTGACGCAAGCGGCAACGTCCCTCAACCACATCCACCAGATCGTAAACGATGCGGTTTTCCAGGCCCATCACCACGTCCAGGTTACGCAGGCCAATGTCGCTGTCCACGCAAATTACCTTATGCCCTCTAGCGGCCAGCGCCACGCCAATATTGGCGACTGCCGTCGTCTTACCGACACCGCCCTTTCCAGAAGCTATCGTCAGCACCTTTGCTGTCATCTCTTCATCCTATTTTTCTTTATACCTGCCAGGGTTCGGCAACGAGGATTCCATCCTTCAGACGGGCAATCTCTGGTTGAACCTTACCTTTTCGTTTTGGCGAGACTGCGATTTCACTGGCTATACGCAATTGGGTTGGCGTTAGCTCCAACGCACAGACCACCGCATTCAGATCACCCTGCGCGCCGGCATGGACGACGCCCCGCAGCCGCCCCCAGACGACGATACTGCCGCTCGCCACGATTTCCGCGCCCGGGTTGACATCCCCCATCACAGTCACATGACCGGGAAACTCGACCAGTGTGCCGGAACGGAGCGTACGTGGCAGCCAGAGAGCGATTGCGTCCATGACTGCATCCGGAGCATGCTGGACCTGGCTTGGTCGCGGTTTCGAGATGCGGGTCGCCAGTCCGAGATTTTGTGCGGTTTGCTCGGTGGCCGAGGAGCTGCTCAAGACCGCCCAAAGGAAGATACCGCGCTCAGAAAGCATTTCACGCAGCGTAACCAATTCGGCGACATGTAAAACCTGACCGCCCACATCCAGCGCCAAACGCGCGCCTGTAAAGAAAGAGCGCCGTTCGTCTATCGCATCAATGAGCGCGACCTGCAAGGTTGGCCAGGCTGAATCGCCCAGCTTGACCAGCAAGCCATCCCGGATGCCTTTGATATCTATCAGCGAAGGTACTGTACTCATATTAATAGTAATACTCTGTAAAAACTATGCCAACCGCGAAGATTTTGTGCACAGCACCTACTCGGTAGCGCGATATTCATATCGCCCTTTGGTTGCGGAATGAATTCCGCGTTACGGCCGTGATTATACTGCTACACTCCCACTCCGGCAAATCACATTCTCAAGGCTGCTGCTGTCCCCCGCTGATACCCTGAGCGATATTTATGGCTTTGATCTCGAAGTAGGCATCCATAACCAATTTTATGATCGGAGCGGCCACGCTGGCGCCCTCGCCGGCGTTATAGGCAAAGGCAACGATAACAATTTCTGGATCGTCGAAGGGCGCGTAAGCCACTGTCCACGAATGTACCGGCCACAAACCGAACTTGCAGCGGTTCTGCGCCAGGGCCACATCGTCGCAATACTCGGCTGAACCTGTCTTACCTGCCACGGCAATCGGGTAGTTCAGGAAGGAAGTATCCCGGTGGAGCGTGCCGCGCGCGTCTGTGACTGCCAGGCGCATCCCCTCCTGGATTTTGCTGACCACCCAGGGTTGGACTGTCTTCATCAGGCCGGTCTCGCTACAATAACCGCCCTCGCAGCGGTAATCCTTTATGATCGGATCGGTGGTAATATCCCAGCGCGCGTGGGGCTGGAAAGGAGACATCTGCCAACTGCCTGAAACTGGTGAAGAATAGAAATTGATCTGTTCATCACGCCACATCGGCACTATGTTGCCAGCGCCGTCAATAATTGCTTTGATAATCGTCGGCTGCATCAGCTTGCCGTTATTGGCAATGGTGGCGGCTGACATCAAGACCTGGATCGGCGTGGAGGCGACATACCCCTGCCCCACGCCGGCAATATAGGTATCGCCGGTGGACCAGTTCTCGCCTTTGTTGATGCGCTTCCAGGTCGGGTCGGGGATCAGGCCGGAGGCTTCACCAAACAATTCCACGCCCGAGGGCTGATCATAGCCGAGGGCACGCGCATATTGTTTCAAACGCAGAATACCCAACCCCTCCGGGATTTCATCCTTATACCCGCCGCCGAGTTTGTAGAAGCAGACGTTGCTCGAAAAAGCAATACAATGTAAGAAATCTATTTTCCCAAAACCCGCCTCGTTCCAGTCTACATAGTCACGTTCGTTGCCGGGGTCAGTGGGAGAAAATTTTTCAACCAGGGTAAGTTTTCCGGGTGCATCAATGATCTGATCCAAAGTCACCACGCCCTCGTTCAGCGCGCCGGTAGCCGTAGATAGTTTGAATGCCGACCCGGGAGGATATGTAGCCGATATCGCCGTATTCAGCAATGGGTGGCGTGGATCCTGGCTGAGCTGCTGGTAGTAATAAGTCGGAATGAAGCGCGCCATGCGATTGTTCTCATACGTCGGGTATGAGACCATTGCCAGGATCTCGCCGGTCTTCGGGTTCATGGCAATGACCACCCCGCTGGTGATACGCAAGTAGCCATGCCACTCATTCCAGGAATCGATCTCACCCACCAGGGCTGCCTGGGCTGCGGCCTGCAGGCGGGTATCAATGGTCAGCATCATGTTGTCGCCCGCAACCGGCGCGACCGGCGGCTGCAGATTGCCGAGTTCTTTTCCGGCCACATCCACCTCGATGACGCGCTTGCCAGGTGTACCGATCAGGATGCTATCCAGCGAGGCCTCGACGCCGGCGTAGCCGACCTTGTCGCGGCCCGGACTGAAGCCCTGCTCGCGATAATCCTGTTCCAGGATGGCCGGTATCGGCCCCAAGAAACCAACCAGATTTGCGGTCAACGAGCCGGTCGTATAATCCCGCACCGGCTCGATCTCAATGCTTACACCCGGCCAATCCAATGCGCGTTCGCGGACGGTTAGAGCGGTTCCCTCGCTGACGTTGCAGGAAATCTTGACCTGCTCGTAGGGCGCCAGCGATTCACCCAGCGCAACCAGTTGCGTGATACCTGGCCCGAGTGTACAGGGGGAGATCAGTTTGGTTTCTTCCAGCGTGCCCTGATTGACCGGCACAGCGATAAGCTGCGAGAGTTCCCGATAAATGCGCTGGATATCGGAGTCGTCATCGGGTAGATAAGCCGGGGTAATGACAATGTTGTACGAGGCGACATTGCGCGCCAGCACGATACCGTTGCGGTCATAGATAATCCCGCGCGCGGGTGGGAGGCTGACCTGCCGCGTGCGGTTCTTTTCCGCCTGGGTCGTCCATTCCACGCCTTGCAAGATTTGCAAATTGAAGAGGCGGCTGAGGAAAACCGCGAAAACCAGGCCGATGACAATATAGATCGTCAGGAAACGCCCGCCCTGGAAGCGTGAAGGGGTTGTCGTCCTGGTCATGCTTCCACTTCCAGCGGATAGAGCCATCCGGCCAGGTCTCTGAGCAGGGAATAAACCGGGATCGCCAGGAACAGGTTGAGCAGGATGCTTGGCAGGGTAATCAGGCTTAGAGAATCCCCGAATGGCAAGGGATTACCCGCAAGGCGAAGCGTGATAAGTGAGAGTAAGTGCATAAACAAGGTGCCCACAAAACTAACTGTAAACATCGCCAGGAGCGGCGCCTGCCAAACGTGGCGCTGCAAGAGACGCGCAACCCCGACGACAAGCAAGTAACCAGCCAGCGGGACGAACCAGGGCAGGCCGGAGACAAATCCAACCAACGCGCCGGCGATCAAAGCCCACTGCCAGGCATTTTTGATTCGCCCCTGCAAAGCCCAGGCAGCCAGGATGAGCAAGACCAGATCTGCGCTTCCAGAGAGAAGATTGATCCGGCTGATCACCGCGCTTTGGAGCATCAGCGCGATGAGTAAGGTAGGAATTGCAATCAAAATCGCCATAGTTCAAGGAGCTTGCGTAGGGATGAGAGGCGCGATATCCACCGGTTTAAAATTCGTGATGACCATGACGAACTGCAACTGGTTGTAGTCCACAAGCGGTTGGATGGCGGCCTGCTGGAACAGCTCGTAATCCAATTTGCGGACGCTGACCACTTGTCCAACCAGAAGATTGGGAGGATAACCGCCGCCCAAACCAGAGGTCAAAACGACATCGCCGAGTTGAACGGTCACATCCTGGGAGATCATATCCAGTGAAAGGTCTCCGGTGATGGAACCAACCAAGAGCGCCTCGGTTCTTGCATTTTGCAGGATGACATTGACCGCCGAGGCCGGATCGGTGATCAGTTGGAGGCGTGACGCATTCGCAGTAACCGCGTCCACACGCCCGACCAGGCCCTGGTCCGTGACGACCGGCATGCCCCGGCGGATGCCATCATTCGAGCCAATGTTGATAATGACATAACGAAGGAATGGGCTGGGATCGCGTCCGATGACAGTGGCCGCCTTGTAGGTATTTTCCGGGTTGGCACGCGCAAAATCCACCAGCGCGGAAAGGATTTGCGTCTCTGTCACCTGTTGCTGAAGCTCGATGACCTGGGTCTGCAAACGGGCAACCTCCGCTTCCAGTTCGGTATTCCGCTGGCGCATGGAGGCCACATCCCTTGGCACGGTGAGGAAGTCAACCACGGCCAGGTAGCGGCTGGAGATCCAGGTTTGCGCCCCGACAACAGATTGGCTGATCGAATTGCTCAACGAGGAAAAATATCCGCCCAATGCAAGCGCCACCAGACCGAAAGCCACCAAAGTGATGACGATCGTTTGCAATGAGCGTGGAAAGGATTGTCTCATCTTAAAATTGTCTCACGAACACCGCGCCAGGTTGACGCGGCCACGCGCTTACGCCATCACGAATGACGCGTGCTGCCGCGCTCCAGACCGACCAGATAACGGCTCAGGCCAGGGAAATCCTCCAGCACCATGCCCGCGCCGCGCACGACGCAGGTCAGTGGATCTTCGGCTACCCAAACGCGGAGGTTCAATTCGTCGCTAAGGCGTTCAGCCAGTCCCAATAGGAGCGAGCCACCGCCCGCCAAACAAATTCCACTATCCATTAAATCAGCCACGATCTCGGGTGGAACTTCATCGAGCGCATCTTTTATCGTATTCACGATGACTTGCGTTGAAGACGAGAGCGCCTCGCGCACTTCAACCGAGGAAATCTCGATCGATTCGGGCAGGCCGGTTACAAGGTTACGGCCGCGCACTTCCACGGTCTTCTCCACCGGCAGCGGGAAAGCCGAACCGATATTCCACTTGACCTGTTCGGCAATGCGTTCGCCAATGAGCAGGTTGTACTTGTTGCGGACGAACTGGACAATCTCTTCATCCATCTCATCCCCGCCCACGCGCAGCGACCTGGAGACGATCACCCCGCCCATCGCCATGACCGCCACTTCGGTGGTGCCGCCGCCGATATCCACGATCATGCTGCCGCGCACTTCTCCAATCGGCAGTCCCGCGCCCAATGCGGCGGCAACCGGCTCTTCGATCAGGAAGGTTTCGCGCGCCCCAGATGACATAGAAGCGTCATAGACGGCGCGTTTTTCAACTTCGGTCACTCCGCAGGGAATGCCAATCACCACGCGCGGCCGCGGCAAAGGCACTACAGTCTGCTCGTGCACTTTACCGATAAAATACTCCAGCATGGCTTCGGTGATTTCAAACTCCGAGATCACGCCGTCATGCAAGGGTCGCACGACTACTATTGCACCGGAGGTCCTGCCCACCATTTCCCTGGCCTCCAAACCTGTCGCCAACAGCTGGCGGGATCGCTTGTCTATCGCGACCCAGGAGGGTTCGTTAATGACAATTCCTTTCCCGCGAACATTAACGAGGGTATTTGCGGTCCCCAGATCAATGCCGATGTCTAATGAAAAAAGGCCTAGCAGCCAGTTTAATGGGTTGAAAGCCAATATCTGCTCCTGAATTAATTTATAACGGAAATATTATACCATGAGGCATTATTTGTCGAATTCATATAGAGTTCAGACTATAATCCCAGCATTGACATTGCTAATCCATTCGAGTATGCTTCATGCGTCCGGGTGGGCCCGGCGCGGCAGAGCCTTGCGAACCCCGTCAGGTCCGAGAGGAAGCAGCGGTAAGAATGTGTCTCTGGGCGCCGCCGGTAAACCTGCCCGGATATTTGTATAATCTTTTAGGACCAATTGGCAAAATAACCCCATGTCGCGCTGGCACAAGTTCTTTATCATGATCGCCCTCGGACTGGCGGCCGGCCTGGTATATGGCTGGGTGATCAGCCCGGTCGAATATACCAATACCACGCCCGACACCTTGCGCGCCGATTATCGCCGCGACTACGTGCTGATGGCAGCCGAGGTTTTCCATGCCGAGCAGAATTTGGACCAAGCAGCACGACGACTGGGGATGCTGGGCAGCGAGCACCCCGCCAGGATTGCGGCACAGGCATTAATTTACGCTCAACAAGCCAATTTCCCCGAATCGGACCTCGCCCTGCTCCAGAGCCTGACGACTGCCCTCCAGACCTGGCAACCGGTTCCAGGAGGCGGCTCGCCATGAGCGCCGAACGCGAACCGCGCCGCGGCCACTGGTACCTGCTGACCGGCCTGCTGATCGGTTTGACGCTCGGACTGCTGATCGCGTGGGTTATCTCACCCGTCCAGTATGTGGACACCGCGCCGGCCTCGCTGCACGCCGATTTCAAGGACCAATATCGCAGCATGATCGCCTCCGCCTACCTGGCGACCGGCGAGCTCGGGCGGGCGCAATCCCGCCTCTCGCTGCTGGGGGATGCCGACCCGCGACAAACGTTGACCCTCCAGGCTCAACATGCCCTGTCCGTTGGCGATCCGAGTGGTTCTGCTTACGCGCTGGCCCGGCTGGCAGATGCGTTGATCCAACCCCCCGTTGGGGGGCAGATTCCCGATGAGATTGGCGCCTCACCCACCGCGACAACCACCGCCACGGTGACAAAGGCTGAGACGAGCAGCGTGACCCGCGCCCCAACCCGCCGCCCGACCGGCACGCTGACACCCCTCAACACCCCCACCCCGCGTCCGACGCGGACGCCGACCCCGACTTTAGGCGCGGCCTTTGTATTGGTCGCGCAGGAAAATGTTTGTGACGTGAACCTATCCGAGGGGCTTTTACAAGTCGAAATCCAGGACGCAGCCGGGCAGCCCATCCCGGGCGCTGAAGTCATCATCACCTGGGAGGGCGGCGACCGAGTAGGTGCTGCGCAGGAGCATTTCTTTACCGGTCTGAAACCGGAATTGGGAAATGGCTATGCGGATTTTGTCATGCAGCCCGAGGTGGGGTATAGCCTTCGTCTGGCTGCCGGTGGTCGGCCGGTATCCAATCTGATCGCGCCAAATTGCCGGACAAGTGGGGGAGATAGCTACTACGGAGGCGTAAGACTGCTGTTCCAGCAGCCATAACATATTACGGCCGCCAATCGCCGCGCAAGAAGATGATCACATCCGCTTGAGCGTTTGGGTCATATTTGATCCTGATCTGGCCTGAGCTTAATCCCATCGTGGACATCAAGTGACGCAGCGCATAAGGCTTGCCGCTGTAATCAACCACTGTTGTCCGCCCCTCTGCATAATAGAAGATAGGGAATTCAGGGTGGTCAATGGTATTCCCGATCAAGACCACATTCACCCCTTGGGATGTGAGATAGTCGCTCGCACTCTGAGCCAGACCGGTGATACCCGAGCCGGTATTCAACACGACTACACGCGCCTCTTCATCCTTCAATATCTGCGCCTGATCGCCGGTTGCCAGGGGGCTTAACGCGCCGCCTCCAAAAACTTCATCCCGCAAAACGCGGATTTTATCGGGAATGGGCTTAAAGATATCCAGGTTGTCGGGAGAAACCCCGATGGTCATCATGCTGTAATCAATGACACCCTTTTTGATATTGGAGGGAGGAATCTGCACGCCCAAGACACCCAACCTGACTGCATCCTCCAACGCGAGATTGGTATGAATTCCCGCGGAAAGCTCCTGGTAAAGCGCCGGGGCTTTCGCGACCAGCATAGGTAGCATGTTCAACGAAAGGACTTTATCCCGGATCGCGAAGATGACCTGTTGCTGGCGATTCGCCCGATCAACGTCGCCGCCTTCTGTGTCACGCGAGCGGGAATAGGCGAGAACCATGGGGCCATCGAAGTGGTAATTGCCTGGGGGTAAATCGTAGACAGTATTATGTTGGCCGAGCGGGTCGAGCGTGATCGTTTCGGAGACCTCCAGATCGAGGCCACCAATCTCATCAATCATGCGCTCAAAAGCATTGAAATCAATTTGGGCATAATAATTAATTGTCACACCCAGGAAATTCTCGACCGTCTTCATCGCCAGGCCGGGACCGCCGCCAGGCAATTTATAGGCCTCGCCCAATGCATAAGCTGTATTGATCTTGGCATAACTAGATCCGGGTATATTCACCCACATATCGCGCGGGATGGATAACATGCCGGCCGTTTTGCTGAGCGGATCAATCGTCAGCAGCATCATCGTATCCGAACGCGGCGGGCCTTCCCCGGCAACCCAATCACGATAATCCAGGCCGATGACCAAAATCGTGACGCGGCTGGCGCCATCCCAGGGTGGCGGCAGTTGCACCTGGGGGGCGATGGAGGTTGATGAACTGGCCGGCGCGACAGGCGTGCCCTCTGAGTTTGCGCCGGGCGTCACTCGCGGGTTGGCAGCCGAAATGCCGCAGCTTGGCGGAGGTATGCCCGGCAGCGAGGTCAACTGCCAGCAGGCGATGAAGCCGCGCATGAAGATGAACAGGGCGACAGCCATTAGCAGGCCAACAGCCAGGAGGATCAACTGCCCGCCAGAGGGGCGCTTCAGATTTTTAAAATCAAATTTCTTTTCAGACATACTTATCTTTCACTCAGGTTTCAAATAGACCATTCCCAAGCCAAGACGCTCGAGTCCTGCCTCGGCCCAGAATTGCATGGCTAAAGAATCTTCTTCGAGCGCGGCCATCAAGCTCAGGATGGCGCGCGGGTCGCGGATGGCAGACAAAGCGCGCACTGCCTCCAGACGCGCCTTATGCGCGCCATCATTCTCCAGCGACTCGATCAGCGCCGGCACGGCCTGGCTGCCAATCGCGGTCAGGGCGCTGGAGGCCAATTCCGCGCTGACAGGCTCAGGGTCGGCGAGCAGGCGGATCAAGGCGGGAATGGCGTCCGCATCCGGATGCAGGCAAAGGGCGAGGAGAGCGCACTGGCGCACCTCGCCGGTCGAGTCGGCCAGGGCGGCAATCAGCCAGTCAGAGGGTGGTGCGGACATCTGCGCCAGGGTGCGGATGCTCCACCAGCGCGCATCCACCTCCGCTGAGTTCAACAACGCCTTCAAGGCCGGCAGGATCACGTCGCCGCGCCCGGCTAAATCTGACACCGCGGCTTCGGCACGGGCATCATCCCCGCAGGTTAATTCAGCCAACAGGGCGGATAATTCATCCGTCATGCTATTTCATCGCTGGGGGCGGCAGGGGCAGGTCTTTCACGGCGACCTTGACCCACTTATCGCCTTCATCTATCAGCATGACCGGAATATCCTCCACAACCGGGTATTTTCGGTCGCAGTCCTGGCAGATCAACCAGGATTCCTGGTAGAACTCGAGCAGTCCATCCTTTTCACGGACACAGGCTGGACAACGCAATATTTCAAGCAATTCTTGACTGAGCATGGAAATCTCCAATATAAGCCATCCGCAATTTTACCACGTCTACTGCTGGCACAAGCCTTTCTCCGCCGCCAACGCCTGCGGGTTTTCGGTACCCGGCCCGTACTCGCAGATCGCCTGCCAGGCTTTGTAGCGGGTGATCATTGGGGGGTCATTGTATAAAACCTGCCCGCCGCGCCAGACAATGCGCGTCACGGTGACATTCGCGCCATCCGCCGACCAGTCCACTTGTTTTATTTCACCCGGCTCGAGCTCGGAATTTTCCTGGAAGAGCGGTTCGGGCGCGGGGACAACGTCCCGAGGTCCGCTGCCATACCATTCGACGGTGCGCCCGTCGCCCGTCGAATAGAATTTCCAGGTGATGCGGCGCGCGCCGACGTTGACGTAAGTCTCCATCAGCAGCCAGTAGGGTCTATCGTTGGTGAATTTAAAGTCAACCAGCGGGACAAAAACCGTGGCGTCCAGTCCGGCCAGATTGGTATCATAGCCATAGGCGTTCTGTTCGTAATAGTAGACCCGATAGGCGTGCGCATGACGCTCGACAATTGGATAGCCCCCAAAAAAGGCGGTGCGGAAAAGGGTGGTGCTGACCTGGCACACTCCCCCACCCACGCCTTTAATCGTGCGCCCATTGGAAATGATCAAAGCTTCTGCAAAGCCATTTTCCAGGCTGATATCGCCCAATGCCTCCGCCATTGAAAATACCTCACCCGGCGCGACCAGCAGCCGATGGAAACGGGCAGAGGCGATCTGGATGTTTTGGATACGCTCGGCGCTCGAACCGCGAAAAAAGGCTGTTTGTTCAGCGACCAACTCGGTGATGCCCAGGGATTGGGCGCTGGCGTCGTTCCCGACAGCCGGCGGGGTATAGATCAGCGCCAGGGGTATGTTATGTTCGCCCTGCAACGCCTGCTGCTGAATGGCCGCGAGGCTCCCGTCCACATCCAGCCGGCGGCCGATGACGGCAGACTGGATCAAATCCAACTGCCGCGTATCATCGTTGAAGGTGAAGCTGGCGTTTTCGGGATCCCGCTCCAGGCTGGCGGCCAGTCCTTCCAAGAAAGGCGTCAAAGTGGTTGCGTTGAGCGAAAGCTGATACTGCGCGCCGCCACCTTCGGCCGGAGCACGCTCGACGAGGAGCATGTTCGCCAATGTTTGGACATTCACCTCCCACGGGCCGGGATTGCCGCTCTGCATATCCGCGAGGCTCAAAACCAGCGGGGCGCTGAGAATTTGGCGGGCGGCCGCAGCCTGGGAACTGGCGTCCAGGATTTGCGGGGCCTGCGCTGCGACGATCAGCGGCACCTCCCCATCCTGGAAGGATTGCAACTGCGCCATTAGGTTGGCCAGGGTTGCATCCACATCCAGCAAACGGCCTACCTGTCCGGGCGTATCGCTGACCTGCGTCCCCTGAATAGTCAGGCTGGCCTCGACGACCGGTATGTCAATCTGGGCGGCAATAGCCTGTAGATATTCGTAAGCCACGCGTCCATCGAAGAGGATCACCGGCGGGAGGTTCACGTTTCTCTGCCAGGTGTTGACCTGGGCGGTCAGGCTGTCGAACAACCCGCCGCTGCGTCCAACCCGATATGCGGACTGGAGACTGGTGCCCAGGTCAAATACCATGCCGAGTTGAGCCGGGGCTGCCACCCAGACTTTATCGCCATCGCGGAAGAGTATCCGGCCGGTGTACGGATAGGTCAGGTTTTGGTTGAGCTTCAAGGCAGCTTCTTCGGGTGTCAGGGCGGATATATCCACGCCGCCAACCGAGACGCCGGGCAGGATTTTCCCGAAGTACGATAATTGATAACCGCCGGTGAGCGCGCCGACCGAGAGGAGGAAGAGCAGCACGCCGCCTATCAGGGCTGCCAGGATCTGAGGCAAGGGGTTTATTCGCCGTGGATGTGGATAGGAGGTTGAAGCCATTGGGAAGGATTATACCCTGTCAATAAGTGATCACACGACAAAAAGGCAATTTTACCGCAGAGACCGGAGAGTTCGCTGAGAAAAGATAAAGGCTCTAAACCGGCGCTACGATTTCCCAAAGGCGGGCAGTTCAATCGTTTCATTATCGGATTGCATAAGATAATACGGCAGCCAGGCGACGCCAAACAGGTTGACGTAGACATCCATCTTCTTGGGCGTCAGCGTGATCGCGGTAATATCGTTGACCACGTCACCCCATTTGCGGCTGGCTTCAGCCAGGGCTTGCTGGCGGGCCTGTTCCAGTTGCGCCAGTCCCTGCTTGTAATCCTGGATCGCCTCGACCGATTCGTCCACCTCTTCCTTGGCCTGTTCGGTCAAGCGGCGCTTGGTCAGCGAAGTGGACAGTCTGCGGCTTGAGCGTCGTCCGCCGAAGACGCTGAGCAGATTCTCGGCATGAGTGCCCAATTCCTCCACCTTGCGCGCGCTGAGTTCGGTCTCGTCCATTTTGAGTTCGCGCTCCTCGCGGGCAATTTTATCCTGCAAAGTTTTGATTTGACGGTCAATCGTCGCCGTGGTCCTGGCTATCTCAGCATCCCGCTGCTGGCGCGCGGTTTCGGCGCAGGTCTTCATAAATTCCGCCTGCGAGACATCCGGCGTGGCGTAGAGACCCAAGGCCTGGTTAGTCCGAACGGTCAGCTTGCTGGCGCGGAAGACCCAGTCGGTAAAATCACGCTGCAAATTAGCCATCAGGCGGACATTCGAGAGCGGCGCATCCAGGGAGGCAAAACGCGACCCCGGCGCGGCGGAAGGATCCATTTCGTTGTCCGGTGGTAGATGCGTCTGGAAATCATCCCAACGCACCACGCCGCGCTTATCCGGCGCGGTCACCAGCGCGGCCTTGCCTGTTTCGGCGTCCACGCCATATTTCCGGTCGAGGAAACGCACCTGCGCCGCGGCGGCCAACGCCGGACGGTAGAGAATAGCGGACATCATGGCTTCTTCCGGCATGGGCTGGCCGGAAGCTGACAATGCTTCTGTAAAACTCAGATTGATGGGCAGGAAATATTCTGCTACGCCGGTCGGGACAGGCGGGCGAGTGAGGGAAGATTGCGGATCGCGGATTGCGGATTGCGGATGGCTTATGGCCAATGGCTGGTTGCCGATGGCGGATGGCGCTGCGGCGGCAACCGGCGCGAGATCCGGTTGCGCGGCTGAAACTGGAGACTGATCACTGGTCACTGATAACTGGTAACTCGCACCGACCAGTTTGTTCAAGGCCGGGATCTGGGGAGGCGTCAGCGGGCCGGCGAGGAAGTTCATCGTCCAGCGCGTATGGAAGATGGCTGCCCCTCCAGCCCCTCCCCCGGAGGTGGAGGGGGGCGCATGGACATTGTGGAGCAGGAAGACGCGCTTGCCCAGGCCGGAAATAAGCTTGTCGTAGGCGCGGCGGTCGAGGCTCCCGGAAGCGGCGCTTTCCAGTCCATCCAGCAGACGCTGCTTGTCCTGGTCGGTCTGGAGTTTGCCGATGAACCAGGAACCGGCATTGGAGAGGGCTTTGTAGTCCAAATCCACCGGGTTTTGGGTGGCGAGCAGCAAGCCCAGGCCGAAGGCGCGCGCCTGTTTGAGCATGCGCAGGAGGGGCTGCTTGGAGGGCGGGTTGGATAGCGGCGGCAGGTAGCCGAAAATTTCGTCCATGTAGAGCAGGGCGCGCAGGGAGGTGGCGCCGGCCTGCGTGCGCATCCAGGTTTCGACGGCTGAGAGCAGTAAGGTGACAAAGAACATGCGCTCAGAGTTGCTCAGATGCGCCAGGTAGAAGATGCTGTGGCGCGGACGGCCATGCGGAGCATTCGTTGTCACCGGCTCGAACAACAGGGCGGCGATGTCCAACGACTGGCCCTGGCGCCAAATCTCGAAAGCCGGGGCGGCCAGGATGTTGTTCAACTGGAGCGCCAGCCCCATGCGATCTTTTGCCGGGAAGAAAGTGTCCACTGGGAAAGCGCCGAGTTTATCGAAGGGCGGATTTTGGGTTTGCAGGATGAGTTCGGTCATGTCGAGCGACCTGGCCTGGCTCCAGGCGTTTTCAAAGATGGTGGAGAGCAGGATGTGTTCGCGCGAACGTAAGGGATCCATCTCACCCAGGCCGACCAGGCCAAGCAGGGCAGTCACGGTGCTGACGATCTGGGCACGGAGGAGGTCGCGGTTGCCCTCCCAGGGGCTGGTTCTTAATGAAGTCGAGGGACTTGTCCCGAGCGAAGTCGAGGGGCCTGTCCCGAGCGAAGTCGAGGGAATGGGCGGGGCGTGGAGCGAGGAGAGGACGCTGACGGGGATACCCGCATCCGAGCCGGGGGTATAGATGGCGAACTGGGCCGAGTTTTTTAGCCCCAGCAGCCGTTCGCGATCCATGCCCCAGTCGGAGAGGCCGTTACGCCAGGCGGTGGCCGCATCCCCCGAGGCCTGTTCCACCGATTTACCGGCGCGGCGCGCCATTTCCGGGTCGAGCCAGGGCTGAAAGTCCTGCGGGGCGAGATCGGGGAAGTGGAGCAGCAGGTTGGTCAGGTCGCCTTTGGGATCAATCATCAGGGCCGGGATGCCCTGCAAGGCGGCCTCTTCCAGCAATGCGATGCACAGTCCGGTCTTGCCGGAGCCGGTCATGCCAGTGACGACGGCATGGGTGGTCAGGTCGGCGGGGTCGTAGAGCAGGGGCTGGTCGGTAATCTTGTTCTGAGCCGGGTCGTAAAGCTTGCCGAGGAAGAATTTGTCTGTCATAGGGCGGCCTCCTGCCGCAACCGGAAGATTCAGTGGTGGTCCGAAATAAGTGATGAAACCGTGGGGCGGGATGCCATCCCGCCGAATCAAGTAGATGCGGGATGCCATCCCGCACCACATCACTTACTCAATGCCACCACCGAAGATTCAACCACAGATGAAAGGGATGAAAGGGATAAATCCTTTTCTGCAGCGGATCAGCAGATAATTTACCCCAAGTCGGTCAAATTTGCAACCGAGTAGGCCTTCGGCGGCAAAAATGTGACAACGAATATCCAACGAATAAACGAATATGCCAACGAATATGTCAACGAATATCCAACGAATAAACGAATAAAGGCATTTAGGCAAAAACCGCACCTGAGAGAATTGTACTCGATAGTTGTATTTTAGCGTTTTTAGCATAAACGTGATACCCTCGCTGGCATCTTGTTCAAGCGGATAAAACCTGATGCAACTACCAATTATCGCACCTGCGCCACTTGTGACTGCCCATGCAGAGACCTTCCGAGATCTGTTCGAGAATCGCTGCCAGTTTCAGCACTTTGAAAACTATCTCACGGGGCTGATGGTGTTGCCCAACAAAAGCATGGCGAATATTTCCCGGTGTGTTGTCGAGAGCGCCGATAAGACCAACTTGTCGCGGTACTTCTCGAACGATTACTGGTTCCAAGAGCAGGTCAATGATCGTCGGATCAAATATATGCTTCACCAGACGAAATGCGTGCGCCTTGCGAAAGACCGATCTGCATTGATTGTGGATGATACCTTGTGTGAACATGTTGGGAGTTTGTTCGAGTACATTGACCGTCAT
>JASEHI010000052.1 GCA_030018695.1 Anaerolineales bacterium | reverse complement strand
AAGTTGCAGTCAAAGATACTACAATTCTCTCAGGTGCGGTTTTTGCCTAAATGCGATCTTTCTCATCCTTGAAATGAAACAGCCCCGAATTGTAACGAGCATCTGCTTTCTGAAAGAGTTGACAGAGAGCGGAATAAACCGACCCCCTCCCGGCCTCCCCTCGCGAAGCATCCCGTAAGGGCAAATCCGCACCGGATGTTTTTGTTGACAACCCTCCATTTGCTTGCGGATTTGGGGGAGGTGTCCGCCGTGTCCCCGAAGGGGGAAGGACGGAGGGGGTCGCAATTTCTTTCAACTGCCCATCGCGTTCCACGCCGCGGTCTTCGCAAATCCGCAAAAAGATGATGCGGTCAATCGTCATCTGCACAGCGTAGTTCAATTCCCGAACTGAAAGAGACGGGTTGCGTATCGCAATATTGCGCGCCAGCAGGTCGCGCCAGCGCTCGATCTCGGCCAGAAAGGCATCATCCACCTCGGCTGTGCCTTTCTTGCCTTTCATCCCTTCGGCGTATTTATCGAACGAGCCTTTTAGAACAGCATCCCGCGAGAAGACTGCCGCGATCTCGTCCCATTTCTGGATGTAATCGCGATAGGTCAGCAACATCACCCGGCTTGTCGAAGCCTGGTCATTTTTATCGGGCTTGGCGCGGCAATCGTAAACCGCGAACTCCTCGAAATCGGTCAAAACGCTCAACGGCAGTTTGGCCGACCAGGCATAGCGCCTGAGTTGGAAGGCAGGATGAATGTCGCTTTGAATGTTGACGGCTGGCTTCTTGGCTTCGACAAAGAACTTGCGCGTGCCCCCAATGCGGAAGGCATAATCGGGCGCTTTGGTCTCCCCCTCTATTTCCAGCGAGTCTTCGTGGATCACATCTTTATAGCCTTCGGCATAACCCTGTTCGTTATCCACGTCCCATCCCAGGGCTTTGAAAAACGGATCGAGAAACTCGCGCCGCAACTGCGTCTCGTTGTATTTCCCCGAACGATACGCCTCGCGGTTTTGCTCGAAACGTCCCACTAATGTTCGAATCATGTCAGGTACGGGCATGGCAAATCCCTCGCTGATGCGTTGAGCCAATTTTGTAGCGCGATATTCATATCGCCCTTTGGTTGCGGAATGAATTCCGCGTTACGGTAGCTGCTCCGCATAGCACAGTAGAAGCAGCTACCATTATAGACGAAAAACCCCGCCATTTTCTGAGTGGCGGGGATGTTCGTTGCTAATCGCTCTCCAGCGCTTCGGCATGGTACCCTTGCCGGGCCACAGCCGATAAAATCTGCGCCTCGCTGACCTGCGTCTCGTCGTAATCCACAACCATTTGCTGCTTTTGGTAACTCGCTGAAACCTGCTTGATCCCCGGCAGATCGTCCTCGATGCTTTCCACGCTCATCACACAGTCAGGCAGGTTCACTCGACCCGGTAACTTTTCAGGCGTAAACTATTGGAGACCACAAAGACACTGCTGAACGCCATCGCGCCCGCCGCCAGCATCGGGTTCAGCAATCCCATCGCCGCAGCCGGGATCAAAACCACGTTGTAGAAAAAAGCCCAGAACAGGTTTTGCTTGATGGTGCGCATCGTGCGCCGTGAGAGGGAAATCGCCCGCGCCACGCCGCGCAAATCGCCGCTGATGAGCGTGACCGGAGCAGCCGCCATGGCCACATCTGTTCCCGTGCCAATCGCAATGCCGACATCCGCTTGCGCCAGTGCCGGGGCATCATTCACACCGTCACCGACCATGGCAACCACGTTCAAAAGTTTAAAGGTTTGAAGGTTGGAAGGTTCAATCTGCAAACTTTCCAACTTTCCAACTTGCAACTTTTTAACTTCGCTGGCTTTTCCTTCCGGCAGCACTTCCGCCAGAACCACGTCAATTCCGACCTGCTTCGCGATGGCTTCGGCGGTTTTTTGATTGTCGCCTGTGATCATCACCACCTTGAGGCCGAGGCGGTGCAGTTCAGCAATGGCCTCTTTCGAGCCGTCCTTGACTGTATCCGCCACGGCGATCACGCCGCGCACCTGTCCATCCACTGCCACCAGCATGGCCGTCTTGGCTTCGGATTGCAGGCGTTCGACTTCCTTTTCGAGACCGTTGAGCGGATAGTGACGGGCGTCCATCATACGCATATTGCCCACCACAACCGCGTGACCCTCTACTTCAGCTTCGACGCCGTTCCCGGCCTCGGCCTTGAATCCGCTCGGTTCGACGAGCAGCAGGCCACGCGTCGTCGCCTCCGCCCAGATGGCCTCGCCGAGGGGATGTTCCGAACCTTTCTCAACCGAAGCCGCCAGCCGTAGCAACTCGTCCGCAGTCAGAGAATAGAGATTAGAGAATAGAGATTGGTCTTGACTACTCTCTACTCTCGACTCTCTAATCACTATGTCCGTAACGGCAGGCTGCCCCTTCGTCACCGTTCCCGTCTTATCCAACACAACAATCGAGACCTTACCGGCTCTTTCCAACGCTTCGCTGCTGCGGAACAGGATCCCCATCTCTGCGCCTTTGCCGCTGCCGACCATGACCGCAGTCGGCGTAGCCAGGCCCATGGCGCACGGGCAGGCGATGACCAGCACAGCCACCATGTTGATCAGGGCGCGGGTAAACAGGCTGACATCCGCATTGACGGGCAGCGGGACGAAGAAGTACCAGATGGCAAAGGTGAGCGCCGCGATGAGAATAACCACCGGCACGAAGATGGCCGAGACCTGGTCGGCTAGTTTCTGGATGGGGGCTTTGCTGCCCTGCGCTTCCTCGACCAGGCGCACGATTTGCGCCAGGGCGGTCTCTTTGCCAACTTTGGTGGCCTCGAACTTGAGCAGGCCCAGTTTGTTGAGCGTGGCGCCGATCAGCGGGTCGCCGGGTTTCTTTTCCACCGGCAGCGATTCGCCGGTCAGCATGGATTCGTCCACCGCCGAGCGGCCATCCACCACCACGCCGTCCACCGGGATTTTTTCGCCCGGGTGGACAACCACCACGTCACCCACTTTGACTTCGTCCGCCGGCACTTCGAGTTCTGCGCCGTCCCGCACCACGCGCGCAGTTTTGGCGCGCAGAGCCATCAGCTTTTTGATCGCTTCGCTGGTGCGCCCTTTGGCGCGCGCTTCGAGGAATTTGCCCAGTTTGATCAGCGTGATAATCACCGCGGCGGTCTCGAAATAGACGTGTCCCGCCAGCAGCCCAAAGGTGATTGGCAGGGAATAGAAAAACGCGGCCGAGGCGCCCATCGCAATCAGCACGTCCATGTTGGCCGAGCCGTTGCGCAGCGCCTTGTACGCGCCGACGTAATACTGCCAACCGACGTAAAACTGCACCGGCAGCGCCAGCGCCAGCAGCAGCCAGTTGAACCACCATTGCGCCTCGCGCATCCCGCTCATCGCCTGCACCGGCAGGTAGAAAAAGGCCGGCAGCAGCCCAAAATCCCTGCTCATCGAGAGCAAGAAAAGCGGCACAGTAAATAAAATGCCGGTGACGAGTAAATGCTTCTGCTGACGGATTTCCGCCGCACGCGCCTTTGCCTTGGCATCCTCGGCTTCCCCGCCCAGCTCCAGCGCCTCGAAACCGGACCCCGAAACTGCCCGCCGTATCTCGGCCTGACTCACCACTGTGGGGATGTAGCGCACGCGTGCCCGTTCGGTCGCGACGCTGACTGAGGCTTCCAGCACGCCTTCCAGTTTGAGCAGCGACTTTTCCAGGCGGCGGGCGTCGTTGTCATCCGCGAGACGTTTGATGATCAAATCCGCTTCGCCGCTGGCCACGCCGTAACCGGCGCGCTCGACACGCGCGACCAGTTCGCCGAGTCCGAGCAGCGACGGGTCAAAGTTCACCGTGGCGCGCTCGGACGAGAGATTGACGGCAGCCGTCTGCACGCCATCCAGTTTTTTTAGGTTTCGCTCGATGGTCGCCACGCAGTTGGCGCAAGTCATGCCGGTGATGGGTAAAGTAATAGATTTGCTCACTAGAGACACCTGTCAAAGAGTCTTATAGTCTCGAGTCTCATAGTCTGATAGTCTGATAGCCTCCCAATCTATTACCATTCGACTATCAGAGTATTTGACTATCAGACTACGCGACTGGGTAATTAATCTGCGCCAGCAGCGTCTTGATTTTGTCCTCGCTCGCCGGGGCGTCGAAGACGATTTCGACCTTCTTGCTGGCCGCGTCCGCCTTGACGGACTGGATGCCGGCCAGCTCGCCCACCTCGTTCTGGATGGTGTGGACGCAGTGCATACAGGAAATGCTGGGGACGGAATAAGTAACGGTAGTCATGGGTTTGCTCCTTTGGGAATTGAGATTCTAGAGAGTAGAGAGTGGAGAGTGGTACTGACTGCCGACTAATCTCTATTCTCTACTCTCTAATCTCTAGACTTTCGTAGCCATATCGAACACTTCGGTAATCTCTTTCAACACGCGCTGGCGCTCGGCGGGGTCATCGCCCTGCACGGCGGTGATGACGCACGAATTCAGGTGGCTTTCCAGTATCCCACCGCTGACCTTGTTCAGCGCCGCCTCCACCGCCTGGATCTGGCGGATGATGTCAATGCAATAGGCATCCTCTTCCACCATGCGGATGACGCCTTTCAGATGGCCTTCGATGTTCTTGAGTCTTTTCAACGTATCTTCGTTTTTCATCTCTCACTCCTACCCCACCCCACTGGGGGGGGTAGCCAATATTATATCTAATCTATCCAATTTGTCAAGATGCCCAGCAATTCTCAATATAAAACGTGTCATTCCCGTAAGAGATTCGGGACGATGTGCGAGACGGCGCTCTTCCGTCGAAGCAATCCCCTGTTTTGTAGTATCATCAAGCCATGCTCAACCCCACTCGTCTCATCTTCCTGCACGGCCTCGAAAGCAGCAGCCAGGGCGAAAAAGCCGTCATGTTGCGCAGTTTGTTCCCCGGCATATCCACGCCAGACTTCACTGGCAGCCTCGCTGAACGCATGGCGCAACTCTGTCCCATTCTTGGCAATAAAACCGGTTGGACGATCATCGGCTCCAGTTTTGGCGGGCTGATGGGCGCGTTGTTCACCACGCAGCATCCGGGTCAGGTGCGCAAACTCATCCTGCTCGCGCCCGCACTCTCCCTGCCCGAATTCGCCGCACAGCTCCCCGCGCCAGTGGATGTTCCCACAATCATTATTCATGGCACGCAAGATGAGGTCGTCCCGCTCGAACCTGTGCGCGCCCTGGCCGAGAAAGTCTTCCGTAAGCTGGGCTATCGCATCGTGGACGACGACCATCGGCTGCACAAGACCGTTCACGAGATTGATTGGCACGCGCTGCTCGATAGTTAATCGGGCCATTGTAATAAAAGAGACCGTCGCGTGCAGGACGGTCTCTTTGGGAACATATCCTGGTCACCCGCCCGCGAGGGCAAGCAATTGAGGCGGCACCCAGAAATTCCCCAGGCCCAGCGTGCTGAGCGCCAGTGAGAAAAGCAGGATGGCGAGACCAACACCAATCAGTACGCGGTCTTTGAATTGATAGACCAGGTTCTGCAACCACGTGCGCGGACCGATGCCGAAGGCGCGTAAATCCATCGCGTCGATAATATCCTCGCTGCCGATGATGGCGTGGATGGTGACAGGCACCATCAGCGGGCCGAGTTTGCGGACTTGCGCGAAGAGTCCGCCGCTGATCTTTTCCAGTTCGTAGCCGCGCGCTTTTTGGGCATCCATCGTCAACTGGAAGTCGCGGCTGAAGGTCGGGATGAAGCGCATGGTCAAGTCCATGGCGTAGGCGATCTTATCGGGCAGGCCGATGCCGCGGAAAGTCACACCGTACAGCGCGGGGTTCAACGAGTACGGAATCAGGATGGTCATGATGGCGATGCTGAAAACGCGCACGAACTGGCTGACGCCAAAGAAGACCCGCTCGACGGTGACATCCAGCGCGGGCCGCCAGCCGAAGATGGAGAACGAGGCTTCGAAACGCCGGATCAGGTGTTCCTGCTCATACACTTCCATCCCGCCGCGGCCGGTCAGGAAAGTGAAAAATGCGAAGATAAAGACAAAGCCGACGATGAACAAAAAGGCGCGGCGGATCTCATGCCATTTGACCCCCGAAGTGAGCAGGACAAACAGCGCGATTGCCCCGAAGAACAGCAGGAAGCGCACGTCCCAGAATGCGAGCGTGGAGACGAGGAAACAGCCGTAGAAAATCAGCCAGGCGCGCGGATCGAACGACTGGATGAAGGAGCGGTCACGTTTGCGATAACGCCAGGCTACAAGCATAGTGTTCAGTGATCAGTTATCAGTTTTCAGTGAGATCAGTGACCAGCGGTCGGGCAGACCACTGATCACTGATCACTGATTGCTGATGACTGATTACTATCTTCCAGATTGCTTCTGGACGGCGGCGTACGCGCCCACGAGCAGGGGGACGAGGATGGCGGCGAAGATCAGGTTCGGTCCCGCCGCGGGCAGGAACTCACCCACGATCGCGGCCGCGGGACTGAAGCCGTTGATCCAGATATCCGAGATGGCCGCGAAGCCAATGCCGAGGATGTTGCCGAGCATGCCCCAGATGACCGCCTCGCCGACATTGACATTCTTCCCAAAGGCAAAGCGGACGATAAGCACCAGCACGAAGCCGATCAGGATGGAGATGCCTGCGGCCAGCGCGATGGGCTGGTCGCCGAAGATGCCGGCTTCCGGCTGGTAGAACATCATGTTGGTCTGGCCGCGATTCAGGAAGTACACGACGGTGGCAAGCAGAGCCAGCCCACCGCTCACCCACAGGACGGTATCCGTGGCCTTCTTGCGGTTCGCGAACAGAGCGGGCAGGCCGGCGATGAATCCGACCAAGCCGTTGCCGATGCTCCACTGCGGTGAGAGGCCGAAGCCCGAAATGGCATCGCCGAACATGTTGCCGACCGCGCCCGTGAAGAAACCGACGATCGGGCCGAAAGCGTAGCCGAAGAACATCGGGATGGCAATGGCGGGACGGAGCGCAACCTGGCTCAACGAGGGGACGACGAACACGGTGGCATTGAAGTACCACGAGAAGACGGCATACAACGCCGCGCCGATGGACATCCACACTACCTGGCGCGTACCCACTTCCCAGGCCTTGTTGTCCTTGTTGAAGAAATAGACCGCGTAGGCGATCAACAGGCCGAGGATGACGAAGCCAAAGCGCAGGCCGAGAGTGGCATTGTCGGTCTGAAAGCGCTCGATGCCGAGCATATTACCCAGCACGAAGACGATAATGGCAAAGATGGCGAAAATTGCCACCAGCCAGATCAAAACAGAAGACAAGCGTTTATTCATTTCATTCTCCTTTTGAAAGATGCGGAACAAGGTTACACGTGCGCCAGCGCCTCGGCCCGCAGGAAACGCCCCGTCTGCGCGAAGCGGGAGACGTTCAGGGCGAGGAGCGAGCTGGGGACGACGCGGCAGGCCTCCAGTCGAGGGAAGTCGCGCAGCACCTCGTGCGGCGAACCGTCGGCCACGAGCCGTCCATCCGCCACGAGCAGGACGCGGTTGGCGTAGATCACCGCCAGGTCCACGTCGTGCGTGATGAAGATGACCGCCTCGAAGCCAGGCATTTGCAGGATGGCGTCCATGAAGTTCATGTAGTTCTGGTAGTCCTGCCCCGCGGTCGGCTCGTCCATCACCAGAATGAGGGAGCGCATCGCCAGGATGGCCGCGATGCTGACGCGCTTTTGCTGGCCGAACGATAGCGCCAGCGGAGGGTCTTGCTCTTTATCGGAAAGGTTGACAATTCTCAGCGCCTCTTTCACCTCCTTTTCGATCTCCTCTTTGGAATGCTTGAGATTGGTTGGCCCGAAAGCCAGTTCCTCGCGCACCGTGGGCGCGAACAGCATGTGGCTGGGACTTTGAAAAACATAACCGAGCGTGCTGGCAATTTCGGCCACGCTGGACTCGCGCGTATCCTTGCCGTTGACCAGCACGCGGCCCGACTTTGGCTTCAGCAGGCCGATGGCATGTTTGACCAATGTCGTCTTGCCCGAACCGTTCGGACCCAGTACCGCGATCACATCGCCGCGTTTGATCTCCAGATTGATCCCGTGCAGGACTTCGACAGCCGACTCGTAGCCGAAGGCGACATTCTCGAACCGAACCAGCGCCTCATCCTTCGACACTTCGACTTCGCTCACCTTTGCCTGCGGCATTGGCGCAGGCAGTGCAGGCGTTTGGCCGGCCGCGCCAGGAAGGACGTTGATCTCCGCTGGAGGCGGATCCCGCCGCGCGCGTCGGAGGATGTCTTTTGCGGGAAGTTTGACTTCGCGGTAGTTCACCACTTGTGATAACCCTTTGATATCCCCCAGGTAACGGATTTCGCCCTCGCTCATGTACATCACCCGCTCTGGATGGATGCGAAGCACATCTTCGACGCGATGCTCCACCATCAGCACGGTCATGCCCTCGTCGGCCAGGGCGCGCACCGCGTCGAGCGTCTCGCCTGCGCTGGCGGGATCGAGACTCGCCAGCGGTTCATCCAAAAGCAAAATGGATGGACGCATGGCAAGCACACCCGCCAGCGCGACCTTCTGCTTCTCCCCGCCCGAAAGCAGGAACGTGTCACGGTCGCGCAGGTGGGTGATCTTCAAATGCGCCAGCGACTCGTCCACGCGCTGATAGATCTCCGCCCGCGGCAGGCCGAGATTCTCCAACCCAAAGGCCGCCTCGTTCAACACCTTCGTGCCGAGGATCTGCCGTTCGGGGTCTTGCAGGACTGTGCCAATTTTTTGAGAAATTTGCGAGAGTTTCCAGCCCGCCGTATCTTCCCCGTGGACGAGGACGCGCCCGCTTACCTCCCCCTTGTAGCTGCGCGGGATGAGTCCGTTGATGGCGCGAATGAGGGTGGTCTTGCCACATCCACTGGCGCCGGCGATCAAAAGAATTTCGCCCGTGTTCGCGGCGAACGAAAGATCGCGGATGGCCGTTTCCTGGCGGTCACGGTAGCGGAAGGAGAGTTTTTCGACAACTAGTGAGGGTTGGGGCATTGGGTGGTTGGGTGGTTAGGTGGTTAGGTGGTTGGAGAATTAGGGGAGGATGATTTCGAACAAATCGCCTATTTTAGCGTTGAGGCGGGCTGCGGCGCTGCCGTTGACGAGCGAGACGATCAGGTTGCCGGTGCTGCCCATTAGAGCGATCAACTCACCTTCGGGTCGCTCACCAAAAGTGTTCACCAATCCGCGTATTTCAACACCGCCCACTCGGACAACGATACGCTCTTTGTGACCTAATTCACTCCCAAGATGTTCCATGCGGATATTCGAAGCGACATTGCCGAAATGGTCAACGTGGATGACCTCGCCGCGCCAGCCGTTTTCCGTGCGCTGGGGTTTGGGCAATGCCAATTTTACAGCATCCTGGATGGGCGTGCCAAGATCACGCAACGGCACACCGCGTGCCAGGTGCGCGGCCGAAGGCGCGAAGATATCCCGCCCGTGGAAGACATGACTGACTTCTTTCAACCAATACTGCGGCTTATCCAGATGGACGATCTCGACCGGCCAGCCCTCCTGTCCGGCGCGCTCCAGGACCCTGGTCAACAGGCCGTTATCCGGGCAGACGAAGCGCTGCGGTCCGATCTGCGCCGCGATCGGCCGGCGCGCTGTCCCAACGCCGGGATCAACGCCGGTCATGTGGACGGTATCGTCAGGGAAATAAAAAGCCGAGCGGAAAAGGATCAGGGCCGCCTCAGGCACGTTCTGAGGCCGGATGGTGTGACTCAAGTCGGCGATCTGGGCCTGCGGGCAGATGCCCCAGATGACGCCTTTCATCACGCCGACGTTGCCATCCTTCAGGCCAAAATCAGTCAACAGGGAAATGATGGTCATGCGATTATCTCCACCAGCCACGATATGTAACACAGCTATTATAGTGTAACTCTGTAAAAACTATGCCAACCGCGAAGATTTTGTGCGCAGCACCTACTCGGTAGCGCGATATTCATATCGCCTTTGGTTGCGGAATGAATTCCGCGTAACGGATAAGTTTCACACACCTGTCAAGCAAAACCGTTTCTTTGACGCCCATGCTTTCCTACGATATACTATACCCGTTTCGACCGGCGCGTGTCGGTCGTTTTATCGGTATGACCAGCATCGGGAGATATTCTAGTGGTAGACTTCAAACTGACATACGCAACCATGTTCAACCCACCAGAGGAACTGCACACGCGCTTCGATCAGGCATTAGCCAGGCTCAAGGCCGGCCTCGGCAAAGACTACGGCATGTTCATTGACGGCGATGAAACCGGCTACGGATACGCCCTGGGCCGCTCGCTGGCTGGCCGAGTGCTTTCGCGACGCAGGCATCCCGGATGGCGTGGTCAACTACGTCACCGGGCCGGGGCGCACGCTCGGACAGGCGCTCATCACCTGCCAGGACGTAGACGGTGTCACATTTACCGGCTCATTCGAGGTGGGCATGGGCATCTTCCGCGATTTCTCGCCGAAGGCCTACTCGGCAGTGCAGGTGGCTGCGGCCCATCATCCTGGAATTGGGCGGCAAGAACCCGGTCATCGTCTCGCGCCACGCCGACCTGGAGCGGGCTGCCATCGGCATCCTGCGCTCGGCCTTCGGCTTGCAGGGACAGAAATGCTCGGCAGCCTCGCGCGTTTACATCCAGGCGCCGGTCTACGACGAGTTGACCGCCCGCCTGAAGGAACTGGCCGGGAAGCTGACCATCGGCGACCCGACCGAACGCCAGGTCTATTTCGGCCCGCTCATCAACAAGAATTCCTGCAACGACTTCAAGAACTTAACCGGGGAGATTTCACGATCCGGCGGCAACTTCCTGACCGGCGGTCACATTTTGAGCGGCGATAAGTACGACAAGGGATATTTCTGCGAGCCGACATTCGTCACCGACCTGCCGCTCGACCACCGCCTGTGGAAGCACGAGATGTTCCTGCCGATCACGACCATCGCCAAAGTCAAGAACCTGGACGAGGCGATGAAATACGCCAACGATGTGGATTATGGCCTGTCGGCCGGCTTCTATGGCTCGGAAGAAGAGGTAGCGTGGTTCTTCGATAACATCCAGTCCGGCGTCAGCTACGCCGACCGTCCGCAGGGCGCGACGACGGGCGCGTGGCCTGGTTTCCAGCCCTTTGGCGGCTGGAAGGCATCCGGTTCGAGCGGCAAGAACGCCGGCGGTCATTACTACCTGCCGCTGTACATGCACGAGCAGATACACACACTCATCAAGTGATAATGGATCAACCGCCTCAGCTCCTCCCGCGCGTTGGCACCTTCCTGATCCTGGTCGGCATCGGGTTGTCCTTGATGTTTACTGCCTCATACCTGGGCGGCGAAATCAAATTCAACTACCTGCTCTACACCCTCGCCGCGTTCGGCCTGGGGATCCTGCTGCGCCGCCGCGCCAAACGCAGCGATGATTCCGGGCGTTTCCGCGCCGTGCGCGGCATCTACGACAAAAGCAAAGAGAGGCGGGAAGAAAAGCAGCAGCAAAAGAAGCAAAAGAAATAACTCTCTCTTTCCTCGACTATATGACCATCTGACTATAAGACTATATGACTAAACTAACCTCCCTTTCCGAAGCCATTTCGAAATATGTCCAAGACGGCGATACGCTCTACGCGGCCGGATTCACGCACCTGATCCCCTTCGCCGCCGGGCACGAGATCATCCGCCAGCGCAAACGCGACCTGGTGCTTGCGCGCGCCACCCCCGACTTGATCTACGACCAGATGGTTGCCGCCGGCTGCGCCCGCAAGGTGATCTTCTCGTACATGGGCAACCCCGGCGTCGGGTCGTTGCGCCTCGTCAGGGCCGAGATCGAGGCCGGGCGGCTGGATTGGGAGGAATATTCCCACTTCGGCATGATCTCCCGCCTGCAGGCCGGCGCGGCCGGTCTGCCCTTCATGCCGATGAACCAGACCGCCGCGACTGACCTCGAACAGGCCAACCCACTCATCCGGCGCGTCACGGATCCATACTCGGGCAATGATGTCATCGTCGTCCCGGCGCTCAACCCGGACGTAGCCATCGTCCACGTGCAACGCGCCGACAGGGACGGCAACGCCCATTTGTGGGGCATCATCGGCGAACAGAAAGAGTCCGCCTTCGCCGCGAAAAAAGTCATCCTTACCACCGAGGAAATTGTGGACGAGGCCGTCATCCGCTCGGATCCGAACCGCACGCTAATCCCCGGCTTCATCGTCAGCGCGGTCTGCCACGTCCCATATGCCTCGCATCCCTCTTACGCGCAGGGTTGCTACGACCGCGATAATGAATTTTATCTTGAATGGGATAAGATTTCCGCCGACGCGCAGGCCGTCAGAGCGTATCTTGACGAGTGGGTCTATGGCGTGAAAGATAGGCATGAATACTGGCAAAAATTGGGGCCGGAGGTACATGGGCGCTTGCAAGTGAAGCCGCGGCCGAGCGCGCCGGTGAACTACGGAAATTATTAACCATGAAGGACACAAAGGAAACCTTCGTGGTGAGGAATTTTGATTGATCCCTTTCATTGATCTCAACGGCGACGGCCCGCCGCTCCACTTCGCCCATGCCAATGGCTACCCGCCGGAATGTTACCTCCCGCTGCTGACGGGACTTTCTGCACATTATGGTAGCTCACTGCGCTACCATTACCACGTTATCGCCATGCACCAGCGTCCGCTCTGGCCGGACGTTCAGCCTGATTCGATCAACGACTGGCATCCCCTCACCGGCGATCTATTTCGCTTCTTCGACGAACGGGATCCCGGCCCGGTCATCGGCGTCGGTCACTCGCTGGGCGGGATCGTCACCCTGCGCGCCGCGCTGCGCCAGCCGGAACGTTTCCGCGCCATCGTCCTGATTGACCCGGTGCTTTTTCCGCCAGCCATGATCGCTGCCATGCGTCTGGTGCGGGCGCTCGGACTCTCGTACCGGCTGCACCCGCTCGTCCAGGGCGCGCTGCGCAGGCGATGGGTCTTCGAGAGCCGTGCGGAGCTGTTGAAGGGCTACCGGCGCAAATCCATCTTTCGTTATCTGAGCGATGCCAGCCTGGAGGCCTACGTCGAGGGGCTGACGCGCCCGTACCCGGATGGAAAATATGAACTCGCCTACAGCCCGGAGTGGGAAGCGCGCATCTACGTCACCGGCGTATGGCATGATACAGATATCTGGCGCGGGCTGCCCAGACTGAAAGTCCCGCTGCTCATCCTGCGCGGCGCAGAGACGGACACCTTCTGGGAATCCACCGCCCGCCTGGTGAAGCGAAAATTGCCCTCGGCGCAAGTTGTCACCCTGCCACAAGCCACTCACCTCGTCCCGCTGGAACGTCCGGCCGAAGTCTCCGCCCTCATCCACGAGTTCATTTCAACCCTGCCCCAACCGCGCACCTGACACCTATCACGCACCACTCATCACTTTTCACTTACCCGGAGCCTCCATGCCCAAACTCACCTACTCCTCCGCCGAACTGATGATCGTCAACGCTGCCCGGCTGCTGCAGGATGGCGAGACCGTCTTCGTCGGCGTCGGCCAGCCCAACCTGGCCTGCAACCTGGCCAAGCGCACCCACGCTCCCAACCTGGTGATGATCTACGAAGCGGGCGTGATCGGGGCCGAACCGGCGCGTCTGCCGCTCTCGATCGGCGACCCGACCCTGGTCAGCGGGGCGCTTTCGGTGGTCAGTATGTACGATATTTTCACCCTTTATCTCCAGCGCGGCAACGTGGACGTGGGCTTCCTGGGCGGGGCGCAGATTGACCGCTTCGGCAACATCAACGCGACGGTCATCGGCAGCGACTATGCCCATCCCAAGGTGCGCTTGCCCGGCTCCGGCGGCTCGCAGGAGATCGCCGCCTGGGCCAACCGCTGCTACATAATGTCCCCCCATCAGAAGCGCCGTTTCCCTGAGAAGGTGGATTTCATGACCTCGGCCGGCTTCTTGAATGGGCGTGCTGAGCGCGAGAAAGCCGGCCTGCGCGGCGGCGGACCTACCGCAGTCGTGACCGACCTGGGCATCCTGGAACCCGACTCCAGCGGCGAGTTGATCCTGACCGCCCTGCATCCCGGCAAGACGGCGCAGGAAGCCATTGATAACACCGGCTGGTCGTTGAAAGTGGCAGATAATTTACGCACCACCGAGCTGGTGACGGAGAAGGAATTACATATCTTGCGAGAAGAATTGGATCCGAAAGGGATCTACCTGAAATAACACCCATCGTTCAATTTGGCGACAAATTCAGGGTAGAACTTGTCTGTTGTATAATTTACAGTGGAAAGCAAAAACCCGGCAAACGGGCCGGGCTTTAAACTATGGGCGGCTATCCCGTTTGGGATAGCCGCCCCCCAAAGCTACTCGCCTTGGGGCTGCAAATTTATTATAATCATTTCCTAAATTTAGTCAATAGGGAATCTAGAAACATATGAAACGCGCAATAGTTTACATAGACGGTTTCAATCTCTATCATGGGCTGAAAGACAAAGGGTGGAAGAAGTACCTTTGGCTTGATCTCCAGGCATTTGCTGCCTCGATTATCCCCACCGATCACCAACTCACAAAGAACAAGTATTTCACCGCCAGGGTCAAGGCTTTTCTGGATGACCCGGATAAGCCTCGCAGGCAAGCAAAATACCTTGATGCGATAACAGCCAATTCACCAGAAATAGAAATCGTAGAGGGAAGGTATCAAGCTTTTCAAAGCCATTGCAGGCATTGTGACCATGACATTTATTGCTGCAACTGTGGCGAACCGCATGTAAAACCCATCGAAAAGAAAACTGATGTGAATATTGCGACGGCAATGCTGGTGGATGCCTTTGAAAATCATTGCGACACACAGATTCTCGTTTCTGGCGATAGCGATTATGAAAACCTGCTCAAGGAATTGCGCCGGCTCTTTCCCAAAAAGCAATTGGTGATCGCTTTTCCTCCCAAAAGAAAAAACAACAGATTGATCGGCAAGGATAAATGTACTGAATGGTTTATCATCGAAGAAGCGACATTCCAGAAATGCCAGTTTGAAAATGTTGTCACGTTCACAACAAGGACGGGAAAGAGGGTTGCAATCGAAAAACCTGTCGAATGGAGTTGAGTTATGTTCTTCTTTACAATACGCACATCCTCCTCAGTGTGACTTGTTCCATCGCCCCTCGCTCCACCCTCCTCGCACCACGCACCACGCTCCACCCTCCTCCCTCCTCACCCCATGCGCCCCCTCTTCCTCTCCCCCTCCGAACCACGCCTGCGCGCCGGCTGGCGGCTGCTGATCCAGAGCCTGATAATGCTCCTGCTGGCACTTTGCATCGGCATCCCCGTCATCCTGGTGCCGATGATGTTCGAGACTCCAGCGCACGCCCTGCTGCCGCCGGAGATGGCCATTCCCGAATTGCTGACCTCGCTGGCAGTGGAGTTCCTGGCTATTACAGTTTCTATTTTTCTCGCGCGGCGCTTCCTCGACCGGCGCTCCTTTACCAGCCTGGGGTTCAAACTGACGTGGCGGGCGCTCGTGGACATCCTGGCCGGGATTGCCATCACCTTCGTGATGATGGGGTTGATTTACATCCTCATGCGGTCATCGGGCTGGATCGAATTCGAGGGCTTCGCCTGGCAAACGCAACCGGTCGGCGCGGTTGTCGTCAACACCCTGCTCATCTTCCTGGGCTTCGTCCTGGTCGGCTGGAACGAGGAACTGCTCAGCCGCGGTTACCACTTGCAAAACCTGGCCGATGGGATCAATCTCACCTGGGGCGTGATCCTTTCATCGGTCGTCTTCGGAGTTCTGCACCTGGCCAACCCCAACGCCACCTGGCTATCAGCAGTGGGCATCTTCCTGGCCGGGCTTTTCCTGGCCTTCGCCTACCTGCGCACGAAGCAGTTGTGGCTCTCCATCGGCCTGCACATTGGCTGGAATTTTTTCGAGGGCACGGTGTTCGGATTCCCGGTGAGCGGCATGGAATTCTACCGTCTCATCCGGCACACGGTCAGCGGCCCGGAGCTTTGGACCGGCGGCGCCTTCGGCCCGGAGGCGGGACTGGTGGTGTTACCGGCGCTGGCGTTGGGCGTGGCGTTGGTATATGGCTATACAGGATGCTCGCCATCCTCGTCATCCTCATCCTCATTCTAACCCGGACAAGCCGGAACTAAAAGAGATTTACCACGAAGGACACAAAGATACACAAAGGAAAACCTCAAGAACCTTCGTGTCCATTTGTGACCTTTGTGGTGAAAATTCTTGCCGAAGGCCTACCCGGCACAAAAAGCAAGAATTTCATTTTTAAGTTACTAACGGTCGGACTGGGCTGGGGCGCGGAGCAAAGACCTGGAACAGTACATCCAGCACATCCGCACCCTGGAAGAGATGCCCAATCCGTTCGAGTTGGATAGTTGAGTAGTTGGATAGTGACGTGGTTGAATGATCGCGTTGTGGGAAAATTGAACCTCCCGCCGGGTGAGCGGCGGGAGGTTTTGGTTTGTTACATGACGATTTTTTGAACGACTTGCGGGTCGTCCTGGTATTTCAAGAGGCGCAGGCCTTCGAGGCGGAGAACTTCGGGGAAGAGTCACTTGAAATAAAGCCAGCAAATGGTAGAATTAGTGCAAATGAATTTCCCATCCAATCGAGGCTCAAGAGGACGCTTATGGTGACAAGATTGCAACCTTCAAAAGCGAATGGCGCGATGAAAATCGCCTGGGGTAAAGTTAGACAATTTGGGCAGCGAGTTTGGAGAGGGGGGAAAGATGCGTTTGGTATATTAGTGGGGGGATTTTTCTGGTGTCTGTTGCTTGGGGCACTCATCTGGTGGTTCCTTGCCACAGTTTACTGGCCGGCCCAAAATGAGCTATATAAAAACCCTTCCGTTGACCTGAATGCTGTCTGTGCGCAGTGTAGACTGGAAATCAGACATCCAGCGATCGCTTTGATTGATCAGCAGCCTACTCGGGTTGATTTCACCTTCTATAGTAGTGATTCAGACCCCAGGTCACTGACAGTAATGGTTACGGTTCCATCAGCCTTGATCGTGGTTGATGCCGCTGGCCAGCAGCAATCAAACACCGTTCGACTGGATTATAGCGGGGTTTTGACAAGCGAATTTAGCTCCATTTTCTTGATGAACGCCAGGACAACAGCGGGCTGGGATGTTGACGAACTCGTTATCTGTATACAGATGCTGGCTACTTCGAAGGAACCCTCGGAAATTCAATCGTCATTGACGATTGGCGTGGAGGGCACAGGCCGGGCTACGCTGCGCCGTTTTGGGAGCAAGGAAGAAGGGGTTGCCGGTCATTTATTCCCTCTGGCTACCATTCTTGTTTCTGCAGCAGGCTTATACTATCAAGAAATGCGGCAACGCCGAGAGCGCGAAGAACGAGCAGCAGAGCAACAACGCCAGCGCGCGATAACCCTCCGCGGCTTATTTCGTGAATCTATGCGAGAAAAGAAAATAACCGACGCGAGGGAAGCTTACAAGGAGATTGAAGAGAAGAACCTCACCCAATATTTAGATGCATCAGTCATCCGGTACCCAACCCATTTACTGAAAATAGCAGATGGGGATATGGATGAGAAAGATGTCGCAGCGCTAAGCGCGGCATGGCCCGACGAAACCGCCGGCGCGCTTGTGTACGCAGCCAAGTACTGTCCCATTGATCGTCTGGCTTTGATCCGCGCGCTGCGAAGTTTTCCGATAGACAAGATATCGGATCTCGCTCTGCAGGGAGAAGTCAAAGAAGCGCGTGAGAAGTTAGGTGCCACGGAACCGGTTCAGGCTAGGGAGTGGCCGCCTCTCCCGAAAGCCAAGGCATTGCCTGATTTACCAGTCGAGATATACAAAGGGATAAAAAGCAACCCGTTCTCTGCTCATGCTGAACGGGCGGAGGATGATATAGCCTTTCTGTTCCGCGAGAGAAAAAAGCTCTTCTGGGATAAACACCCCGTTTATCAAGAATTGGTGGGGGCGGATGGCTTTTCCATCGCTGCGGGGGAGTCTGGCTGCGGGAAAACCGCCTTGGCGCTGGCGCTGGGCAGATATTTGCATGACAGGGAGGTATTGGCCTGTTACTTCAAGGGTTTGCCCGAATTCAGCGAATTTCGAACCGGTTTTGCATGGCGCTTATTAGAGTTTATCAAACGCCATCCACCCTACTTATCTTTGCTGGGAAAAAAAGAGCGCCAGTTGCTGGCCCAATTGCTGATGCAAGGTCTCGGGACAGATTTAGTGCTGGTGGAGGTGAGTCGCTTATCCAGTCACTCGTCAAAATGGCCATGGTGGAGTCTGGATAAAGATGATGATCAACGTAGATTGTGGGAAACGGAGGGGATTACTCAGTTGCGTCTCCTGTATGAGGCCATCGAGACGGCTAAACCACATCGCATTTCCAATCAGTATTGGGCAAACGTGCTGAGTTCGTGCGCCAAATCATTGAATTTTCGAGAAAGAATTCCCCTGGTCATTGATGCCGATGATAATATCAACAGCGAGTGGTTGCAGAGAACCATTCTGCGCTATCAACAGGCCTGGGAATTGGCCAACATCAACATTCTGTTATTCGTTCCGCAGGCAAAGGCTCGGCAGCTTGGCTGGTCGGATAGCAATCTACCTTACGGATGCGCGAAATACCTCCAACTGCCATGGGACGGGCAAGGAATGCTTGAGTGGGCGCGTCATCGTTGGAGACAAGTTTATGAAAGAGAACATTTAGATGTTCTGTTCGCCCCAAACGCGCTGCAGGCCTTGATCAACGCAGCCAATGGCAATCCTCGTTGTTTCATTCGCATCTGG
>JASEHI010000051.1 GCA_030018695.1 Anaerolineales bacterium | reverse complement strand
TGCCGATAGCTTATCGCATTTTTCAAATCCCGTCAAAAAATGAGCGAACCGAGAGATTGATCCCTCTTTCCCGGTTTTCCGGTTTGATCTAGCAAACAGTGATGGTCAGGTAGTATTGGGGCAGATTCCGGATGAGGTAGATCGCCCATACGGTGAGTACCGTTTAGGTAGCCAAACTTACGACTTATACAGCATATCCATGCAATCAACCTTTGTCATCCAAAGCCATGGTAACTTTGCCACAAAACCGGCTTTTCGATGGCTGGTAGGGCAAGATTGGATTCCTGCAAATATAGTTCTAGGGAGATTGGCTATATGGCAAAGTCAAGATGGCAGAATAAATCTGGCTGTAGTGCAACCATACGGCTTTGATCTTGCTACCCATCTGGATTATGATGTCATTACAACTGCCACCGATTATGCGGCAATAATGAGACCAGTCGTTATTCCTCCCGGAAAGGATTTTATTCTCAAAGATGGAACCAGCAAATTGGCAATGGCTTACTGGAGGTCGGCAAATGGAAACCTCTTTTCCATAAGCAGCGAAAACAAGCGCTATGTTTTCGATCTCGATGAAATGCTAATGCGGGATTATTGTCTTGATGGATCGGCCTATTCAACGTACAGATCCTCGCCGGATGATAAGTATGTTGCATGGAATGAACCTGAACATGACGAGCAAGGAATTGAAAGGTATAGGTATAAAGGAATATTCATCATGGAACTTTCCTGATTCTGCTGGATTTTGTGGTTGGGCATATTTTGCCCAAACCGTCCACGAATTTTCACGAATACACGAATTTGCGCCGTCCATTCGTTTATTCGTGGCCTTATTCGTGGATGGTTTGCAACGAAACCACAAATTCCGTTAGAACTAGGAACTTTCAACAGGCAGATTGGCAAAAATTATCGGCAACTTTCAATTGCTTGGTTGGGGAGCAAACCCCTAAAAATATGCCCCAGTTCGACTCAAAAAAGCATCTTCCTCCTCGGCATGCGTTGGTAAGGGGAAGGCATTCCCTCCGCCTGAAGGATACGATTACACACGGGCGGGCGCGCATCCGCGTGATGATCTCTGCTGCGCACGCCAAAGACGATTTGGTAAGGGTCTGGAGGCGTTCAAAAAGGTGGGGAGGAAATTGGATGTGATAAAGTAAGAAGATATGTCCCTCATCACCACCGCCAACCTCTCCAAATCTTTCGGCCCGGTAGACATCTTCTCCGGACTGTCGTTTGCCGTCCCCAAAGGGGCGCGCACGGCGCTGGTCGGGCCGAATGGCATCGGCAAGACCACACTGCTGCGGATTCTAGCCGGACTCGAAGAACCGTCGGGCGGGAGGGTGGCGCGCGCCAAAAACATCCGCATCGGCTACCTGCCGCAGGAAGCCGGGTTCGAGATGGACGGCGGAACGGTCTGGGATGCCTGCCTGGCCTGCTTCGCCGACATCCAACGCCAGCAGGGGGAACTGGAAAAACTCGAAGCGGAGATGGCCGACCCGGAAAAACAGGAGCAGGCCCTCGTCCGCTATGGCGCGCTGCAGGAAAACTTCGAGCGGCGCGGCGGTTACACGTTCCAGACACGCATCAAACAGGTCCTGACCGGTCTCGGTTTTACCTCCGCTGACTTCCACCTGCCCCTCGAGCACCTCTCCGGCGGACAGCGCACGCGCGCCTTCCTGGCCCACCTGCTGCTCTCGGACCCCGACATCCTGCTGCTCGACGAGCCGACCAATCACCTGGATATCGCCGCCGTGGAGTGGCTGGAAGGGTATCTCACCCAATGGGACGGCGCCGCGCTGCTCGTCTCACATGACCGCTACTTTTTGGATAAAATTGCCAATGGCATCCTTGAGATGACCCGCGCAGGCGTCGAGACTTATCGCGGAAATTATTCGGCTTACACCCAGCAGCGTCTGGAGCGCTGGGAACGGCGCCATGAGATTTTCGAGAGTGAAAAAGAAAAACTGCTCAAGGAAGTCGAATATATCAAGAAGAATATCTCCGGCCAGAATGTGTCGCAGGCGAAGGGCAAATTGCGGCGGCTGACGCGCATCGTCCAGGCTATCGAGCAGGTCGGGCTGGAAGCCGTCCTTGCAAAGGGCTGGCTGGAATTGAGCGCCGAAGTCTCCACGACCATTTCCCCCTTCAGCGTGGAGGAGGCCGAGCGCCGTGTGCGCGCCCTGCACCTGCCCGACCACCGCCCACCCCATTTGAAACTCCAGTTACGCGCTGAAAAGCGTTCCGGTGAGCTTGTCATCCGCACTCTGGATTTGCTGATTGGCTATCCGGGCAAGCCTCTCTTCTCAGCGCCGGATATCGAGCTGCGCCGCCGTGAATGCGCCGCCCTCATCGGGCCGAACGGCGCCGGCAAGACCACTTTCCTCAAGACCGCCCTCGGCCAGTTGGAGCCGCTTTCGGGCGAGGTGATCCTCGGCGCAAGCTTGCAGATCGGCTACTTCGCCCAGGCGCACGAGGGCTTGAATCCCGAAAACACGCTGATCGAGGAAATCCAGACGGTCGCCGCGAATATGCTCCCGGCCGAGGCGCGCCAGTATCTGGGACGTTACCTCTTTTCCGGCGACGACGTTTTCAAGAAAGTGGAAGTCCTCTCCGGCGGTGAAGGCGGGCGATTGGCGTTGGCCAAGCTGTCGCTTCAGGATACCAACCTGCTCCTGCTCGATGAGCCGACCAACCACCTCGACATACCCTCGCAGGAGGTCCTGCAGGATGTCCTCGACGAATATGGCGGGACGATCGTGCTCGTCACTCACGACCGTTACCTGATCAATGCTTTAGCGACCCAAATCTGGGAGATTGACCCGGACGAGACGCAGTTGACAGTCTTCAAGGGGACATACAGCCAGATGAAGGAGGAACGCGAACGGCTGGCGGCGTTTCGCGAGGCCGAAGGAGTCCGAAGTCTTCGCGAAGCATCCTGTAAGGGTCGCGAAGCACCCTGGAAGGGCAAACCTTCGGATAATGGTGCATCGAAATCCCGGCGTCGGGAGATGTCGGAGGCGGTTAAAGTCGAGCGTCGCCGGATCGCGCGCCTGCAAGAACTGGAAAACAAGATCGCCGCGCTGGAGTCTGAGCTGGCCAAAATTGGACGCAGACTTGAAAATCCCCCCACGGATACCCCCCTGGTGCGCAAACTGGGGAATCAATATGCTGCGCTGCAAAAAGAGATGGATGGGTTGTTGGGCGAATGGGAGGGTTTGCAGGTTTGATGACTAAAACTCATCCTCCTCATCTGTGGACTGTATCTCTTGCTTGACCAAGTCGCGCCACAGATTCATAACATCTTCCCCCGCGTTTTCCGCTTTCAATCGTTACTTGGGTTGACCGCGTCGTTGGTGATAGGCAATGACTTTTAGTGCAATCAGTTCTTCAGGCGAGGCGCCAAGCACCTGTGCAATTCTTTGTGAGGGAGGTAAGGTCGCTACAAGTCGAATATCAACAACTTATTTTCCGCTACCCCTATTTTGGGGTTTAAAGAGCCACTTTTTGCGCCATTCAAGCAGATTTAGTCCAAAATTATCTGGATGTCCAATACGTTTTTCGACCTGTCTCATGCAAAACTGTGCAAAGCGCCCCTTTTACGGCCCGAAAAAGCCGTTGGACGCAAACCCCTGCGGGAAGGTCAGCAATTCTCATTATGTCATTGCGAGCGCACTTTGCGAAGCAATCTCCTCGCTAAAACAGGGGATTGCTTCGACGGAAGAGCGCCGTCTCGCACATCGTCCCGAATCTCTTACGGGAATGACACGGTTTATATTGAGAATTGCTGCGGGAAGGTAGTGGAAAATAAGATAATACTGTATAATCCAGATACCCGGCCGGATTCACCGGGAAAAGGCAAGAAGGTGAGTTATTGACAAAATAGTTTTTTCGATTTGAATATGCCAACCCGAATGCTCACTTTTGGAAGGAGGAAAGAATGCGTAAACTATTTCCCGTTATTGCCGTGCTGATCGTCTTTAGCGTGATTTCCGCGGCTTGCGGCGGCACACCCGCGCCCGTTGAGCAGCCAAAGGTCGTTGAGACGGTTGTTGTCACGGTGGAAGTCCCCGGAGAAACCATTATTACCAAGCCTGAAGCCTATGGCTCCATTGCGGCTCGCGTGCGTGAGCGCGGCAAGCTGATCTGCGGTATACACACCAGCCTGCTCGGCTTCGGCTACCTGGATGCCAATGGCCGTAACGTTGGCTTCGACGTTGATTTTTGCCGCGCGGTTGCCGCTGCCGTTCTGGGCGATCCCGAGAAGGTCGAATTCGTCCCTATGACGGCTGCTGATCGCGGCCCTGCCCTGCAAACCGGCGAGGTGGATATGCTCTCCCGCAACGCCACCTGGACCTCCAAGCGTGAGGCGGAATGGGGCAACTTCACCTGGACGATGTTCTATGACGGCCAGGGCTTCATTGTGCGCAAGGACAGCGGCGTCAAAACCCTGCAAGACATGAATGGCGCGACGATCTGTGTAACCAGCGGCACCACCACCGAGAAGAACCTGGCTGCGGCATTTGCTGACGCCGGACTTACCTACGAGGCGGTTATCTTCGAAGAGACCGCGGCGGTGTATGGCGCGTATGATGAAGGTCGCTGCGACGTCGCAACCAGCGATAAATCCCAGTTGGCATCCGTGCAGCAGGGCTTTAAGAATCCTGACGATCACGAGATCCTGGATATCACCATCTCCAAGGAGCCTTTGACGCCCGCGGTTCCCACAGGCGATGATCAGTGGTCCGACATCGTCAAAGTTGTCATGTGGGGGCTGATCAACGCTGAGGATTACGGAGTCACCTCGGCCAACGTGGATGCCATGAAGACCAGCGAGAACGCCAATATCCGCATGTTACTGGGGAGCGAGGGCGACTGGGGCTATTCTGCGCTCGGCCTATCCCCGGACGCGCTGGCGAACGCCATCAAGGCAATCGGTAACTATGGCGAACACTACGACCACTACTTCGGCCCACAGGGTATCGCTTTTACTCTGCCGCGTGGCTTGAATAATCTTTGGTCAAACGGTGGCCTGATCTACGCCCCGCCGATCAAGTAGAACTCAGTGTCAAGGGTGTGCAGTCTGGATAACAGACTGCACACTATCCCTTTTATTTCAAGGCTGGTCATGACCATGATCACAGGTGTGCACACGCGCAAGGGGATCCCTTTCTGGCGTGACGAACGCGTCCTCAACGCGGCTGCGCAGGTAATCTCAGCAGTCATCGTGATAGGCCTGGTTTACTGGATGATTGTCAATTTCATGGAAATTACCAGGCAACGCGGCATGTTGTTGTCATACCAGTTTTTAAAGGAGCCCGCCGGGTTCCCCATCGCCGAATCCTCCATCCCCTACGATCCGACCATGTCGTTCGGAAGAGCGTTTATGGTCGGTCTGATCAACACGCTGCGCGTTTCCGTCCTTGGCATCCTGTTCGCTACGCTGCTGGGTTTCTTCGTCGGCCTGGCGCGGCTCTCATCCAACTGGCTGTTCAACCGGATTGCGCTGGCATTTATCGAATTTCATCGCAACATCCCTTTGCTCGTATTATTGTTCTTGTGGTATTTTAGTTTCTTTAGCAAGCTTCCTCCGGTGAAGGCGAGCATCACGCTGCCCGGTCCAATTTATATTAATCAGCGCGGGTTGTACCTTGCCTGGCCGCGTTTGACGGAGACCGGGAATATCTTCATGTTCTCGATTGGCATTGGCATCCTCCTGGCAAGCATCGCCTGGGTTGTGCTGCGGCGCAGGCGCGAGAGGACGGGCAAGTCCACGTACTTTGGCGCTGTCAGCCTCGGATTGCTGATCCTGGCGCCGACCATCGGCTGGTTCGCTGCGGGCGGGACGCCTCTACTGGTTGGTATCCCCACCCTGCAAGGGTTTAACTTCAAGGGTGGGCTGCGCCTCACTCCGGAATTCGCTGGCATGCTGCTCGGCTTGAGTCTGTATACCGCCGCCTTTATTGCCGAGGCGGTGCGCAGCGGCATCCAGGCGGTCCAACGCGGACAGGTGGAGGCCGCCAAAGCCATTGGACTTTCCAACTATCATGTCTTGAGCCTGATTGTCATTCCTCAAGCGATGCGCGTTATCATCCCTCCGCTGATCAGCCAGTATCTGAACTTGACGAAAAACTCCAGTCTGGCGCTGGCGATCGGCTTTCAGGAATTGTTCGCGGTTGGCAAGATCACCATCAACCAGGCCGGGCGGGCTATACCGGTCTTCATCATGGTCATGGCGACCTATCTGGCGATGAGTCTGTTCACTTCTCTTGTGCTGAACAGCTATAACCGCCGCATCCAGTTCATCGAGAAATAATCATGACAGCCTCCACTGAAATGCTCGCCCCTCCGACCGCACCCGGTCCAATTGCCTGGCTGCGCAAGAATCTTTTCGGTGACATGTTCAATGCCCTGTTGACCATCCTATCGCTGACAGTTATCTTATTTGGTTCTCTCGCCATCCTCAAATGGGTTTTTATCGGCGCTGACTGGCGACCGGTTACCGGAGCGCCGTTACTTTATCTTATCGGCCAGTATCCCCGCGATCAAATTTGGCGTCTCGCGCTCAGCCTATTGCTGCTCACCTTTCTCATTGGCTTAAGTTGGGGGGTGTGGGAGAAGTTCGTCAAAGCGTTTGCCATTTTCCTGGGCTTATTGCTGGGTGTGCTGGCCATTATCCCTCTGGAAACGCCTACGGTCACTCTGGGGGTGCGCGCCGTTTTCCTGGCAAATCCGTTGTTGATTTATTTAGGCTATCGAATCGGACGCCTGCAATTAGTCAAGAGCCAGCATGTGGTAACGCTCTGGCTGCTTGTCACGGCGGTTATTGTTCTGGCTCTTTTGCCTGGATTCGATAGTAACCCCTTATTGCCCAGGGTGCCGACAACCGCCTGGGGTGGACTGCTGGTCACGCTCCTGCTCGCTGTTGGCGGGATCGTGCTTTCATTCCCCATCGGCGTGCTGCTTGCCCTGGGGCGGCGGTCTTCCCTGCCGGTAGTCAAAGTGTTTTCAATTTTGTTTATCGAGGTTGTGCGCGGTGTCCCGCTAATCACCATCCTGTTCATGTTCTCGATTATCCTGGCGCTTTTCCTGCCCGCCGAATCGAGAATTGATCGGGTGATTCGCGCCCTGATCGGTATTGTTGTCTTCAGCGCGGCCTATACAGCCGAGAATGTGCGCGGCGGGCTTCAGGCTATTCCGCAGGGTCAGGTGGAGGCGGCCAAGGCGGTGGGGTTGAATAATTTCCAGATCACCGCGCTGATCGTCCTCCCACAGGCGATCAGGATGGTGATCCCGTCAATCGTCGGGCAGTTTATATCCCTGTTCAAGGATACAACCCTTGTGGTCATCGTGGGCATAAATGATTTGCTGGGGATCGGCAAGGCCGTGCTCAATTCAGACCCCCAGTTCGTCAGTTTGCAGGCCGAAGTATATGTTTTCATTGCCGCGATCTTTTGGATTTTCAGTTATTATATGTCTTACGCCAGCCGCCTGTTGGAGAAAGCCTTGGGCGTGGGTGAGCGCTGATCCCCTAAAATTATTGAGATGATACAAGGAATACGATGATGAGCGAAGCGATCATTATTTGTAAAGATGTGCATAAATGGTACGGTAATTTCCAGGCCCTGCGCGGCGTATCCATGGAAGTAGATAAGGGGGAGGTAATCGTCATCTTCGGGCCGTCCGGCTCTGGGAAGTCCACTTTCATCCGCACGCTCAATCGCCTGGAAGAACACCAACGCGGCACGATCTTCGTGGATGGCATAGAACTGACCCACGATGTGCGCAACATCGAGAAAGTGCGCATGGAGACCGGCATGGTCTTTCAGCAATTCAATCTTTTCCCTCACCTGACCGTGATACAGAATATCACCCTGGCGCCGATCTGGGTGCGCAAATGGCCCAAAGACAAAGCCGAGGAAGTAGCAATGCAACTTCTTGAGCGGGTGGGCATCCCCGAACAGGCGCAAAAATACCCGGGTCAACTCTCTGGCGGACAGCAACAACGTGTCGCCATTGCGCGTGCCCTGGCCATGCAGCCCAAGATTATGCTTTTCGACGAGCCAACCTCCGCCCTCGACCCGGAAATGATCAAAGAGGTGTTGGATGTGATGGTCGGACTGGCGAAAAGCGGCATGACCATGCTGGTTGTAACCCACGAAATGGGATTCGCGCGTGCCGTGGCAAATCGCATGTATTTCTTCGATGAAGGTATGATCGTTGAGAGCGGCACGCCGGATGACATTTTCAATAAACCACGCGAAGAGCGCACGAAATTGTTCCTCTCGCAAATCTTATCCCAATAATTCCCACGCGGCAGTCTCCAGCAAACCTTTATTCAATCTCCCGGCTGGCAGCGCGGCGCAGGCGGTCGTCAATCGCCAGGCCCAGCCCCTGCCGCCCAAAGCTGCGCGCCAGGATGACTTCCGCGCCCTGTTCGTCCAGCCAGCGCATTCCGGCGAATAGATTGCGGGCAACCTGCGCCAAGTCATCCGCCGCACCGAGCGGGAAAATGAGGGCGGGCAGTTGCGCCGGTAGGCCTTCGGCAAAAAACAACCTGTCTTGGTCGGCAATCAACAGTCCCACCTTTTTGCCTTCGTCGAGAAACTTTTGCGCCAGTTGCCCCATCTGTTCCAGCGTTCTGGCAGTCGTGGGCGAAGCGCAGAGGATCAGTTCGGCGCGTGGGGCGTAGTGTTTATCCAGCAGGCCGGGCGAAATCTGCGCCGTTTTCCCCGTAGGCCTTCGGTCGGAAACCGGCGACAAATCAGTCTCGCCGCGTAACGCCACCGCGCCGATGAGCGCCTCCAGCGCTTCGCGTGAAACCCCGCCGGGACGCAGGATGAGCGGCGGCGTACAGGTCACGTCCAGCACGGTCGATTCGACGCCAATGGTCGTCGGCCCGCCGTCCAGGAGCAGGTCAATCCGCCCGTCGAGATCGTGCAGAACGTGCTGGGCGGTGGTGGGGCTGGCGCGGCCAAAGCGATTGGCCGAAGGCGCGGCGATTGGCGTTCCCGCCGCCTGCAAGAGCGCCAGCGCCACCGGGTGAGCCGGGACGCGCACCGCTGTCGTTTCCAATCCGGCAGTCACGCTCAACGGTACGGCCGCGCCGCGCGGCAAGATCAGCGTCAGCGCGCCGGGCCAGAAGGCGCGCGCCAGTTCATGCGCAATGGGCGGCGCAGCGCGCACCACGCGCGGCAGGTCGTCCGCCGCGGCCAGGTGAATGATGAGCGGGTCTTCCGCCGGGCGGCCTTTGGCTGCGAAGATGCGCGCCACGGCTGCGGCATCCAGGGCATTGGCGCCCAGGCCATAGACCGTCTCGGTAGGAAAGGCGACCAGGCCGCCGCGTTGGATTTCAGCGGCGGCCTGGGCGATGATTTCAGCTTCGGGGGATTGCGGATGGACGCGCAGGAGGCGGGTGATCATGATTCAGGCCATTCATTTGCTATGCTTCGCCTGGCCTGGCCGTTCCCAGCAGTGACCAGCGCTGTCACTATTCAGCCGGCGCAACAAACGACGGTGACTCCAGGTAGCGCAACAGGTCTGAGTCCGGCGGCAGGATGATGGTTGATCCCTCGCCCAGGATCGCCTCGTACACCTGCAGCCGCCGCACCAAGCCATAGAACTCTATGTCCTGACCAAAGGCCTGCGCGGTCACCAGGGCGGCCTGCGCGTCGCCCTCGCCTCGCAGGATCTGGCTTTGGGCATACGCCGTGGCCAGGATGATCTCGCGCTCTTTCTCGGCCGCTGCCCGGATTTCCAGCGCCTGTTCCTCGCCCTCGGCCCGGTAGCGCTTGGCGATCCGCTCGCGCTCGGCCTGCATGCGGGCGAAGACGCTGGCCTGCACCTCTCTCGGCAGGTCAATCCGCATAATGCGCACGTCCAGCAGCGTGATGCCAAACGACGCGGCTGCCTCCTGCGTGCCGTCCGTCACCGTCGCCACGATCGCCTCGCGCTTCTCGCGGACGATGTCAATAAAGTTATGCTTGGCGATCTCCTCCCGCAGCCGGCCGGCGATGACCTGATCCAGCCGGGCCATGGCCCCCACCTCGTTGCGCACGGTGCGGTAGAACAGCAGCGGATCGGTGATCTGCCAGCGTGAGACGTGATCCACAAGCAGCCGTTTCTTATCCAGGGTCAGGTACTCGGCGGTCTGGGGTTCGGTGCCCAGGACGCGCTTATCCAGCAGGACCAGGTCGTGGATGAGGGGCGCCTTGAAGTACAGGCCCGGATCGCGCACCACCCGCACCGGATCGCCAAACTGGAACACCAGGCCTTGCTGCCCCTCGCGGACGATATACACCGACTGAAAGGTGGCGAAGACCAACACGGCCAATACGCCGATGACAATGAGTTTCTTCATGGGTTTGCTCCTTAACTTGCTGATTGACCTTTACGGGGCCGGCGCCGGTTCGGTGGGAACGATCACTGGCGGGGCCAGATCCGTCAGCGGCAGGAACGGCAAAACCCCGCCGCTGCCGGTGTCCAACACGAAGATGTCCGCGCCGGACAGAATCCGTTCGATGCTTTCGAGGTACAGCCGCTCGCGCATCACTTCCGGGGCCTTGAGATATTCGGCCAGCAGCGCCAGGAAGCGGGCGGCGTCGCCCTCGGCGCGGATCAGCCGCTGTTCGCGGTAGGCTTCGGCCTCCAGCACCATCTTGGCCGCCTGGCCGCGCGCCGCCGGCACCACTTGTTCGGCGTAGCCCTCGGCTTCCTTGACCAGCCGCTCCCGGTCTTCGAAAGCGCGCACGACGTCGTGGAAGGCGTCGCGCACGTCGCTAGGCGGGTCCACGGCCAGCAGGCGGGCCTCGGTGACCAGCAGGCCGGTTTGATACTGGTCGAGCAATTCCTGCAGGCGCGTCTTGACCTGATCCTGTGCCTGCACCCGCCCCTCGGTCATGGTGAAGTCAATCGTGTTCTGCCCGACGGCGGAGCGCAGCGCGATCTCGGCCGAGGCCTTGAGCACGGCTTCCGCGTCGCGCACGTGGAAGAGATACGCCACCGGGTCATGCACCAGGTATTGGATGAATAGCTGCACCACGACCATGTTCTCGTCGCCGGTGAGCATTTGCGCCTCTTCCAGCACCACATTCTGGCTGCCAGCCTCGGTGCGGTAGCCGATTTCGGCGGTGCGCACGCGCGCCATGTCTACCACAAACTGGGATTGGATGGGCGCCGGGAGGCGGTAGTGCAGCCCGGATTCGCGCACGCCGGTCAACCGGCCAAAAGTGAGCACGAGGCCCTGTTCGCCCGGCCCGACCATGTAAAAGCCCGAGAGCAGCCACAGGCCGACCACGCCAATTGCCAAGACTCAGATCATTCGAGGGGATAGCCAGCGGCGCAGAGTCCGGGAGATCCATTCCGGATCGAGAAAGTCGTTCAAATCAGGTTCATGAGGTACGTTTGTTCGTTTCATTACAGTGCTCCTTGTCTTATGAATCTTTAGATCATCTTCCCAAACCAGCCGCGCCGCGTTGGATTTCGGCGGTGGCTGGCCGCCGGGCGGCATATTCCACGCCCAAAACCAGGCCAACTCCCAGCAGCGCCAGCCCGATTGCCAGCGCCGCTTCCGGGGTGAAGGCGGACGGAAGAATGTTCGCTTCGCGGATCGGGATGAGCGCGCCGTGCCGGTCGGTGATGGTTTCGAGCGTCTCCTTCCATGGCCAGACCTTGCGCAGCGAGCCGAGCATCAGGCCGGTCAGGGCGGCGACGGTCAGGTCATGATAGTGATTGAAGAGCCAGCGCAGCAGGCGGGCAAAACTCAGGATGCCGGCGACACAACCGGCCATGAAGACAGCCAGCACAAGCAGATCGAGGTGGATGATGGCGTTCAGAAGATACTGGTATTTCCCCAGCAGCACCAGGATGAACGCGCCGGAAATGCCGGGCAGGATCATGGCGCAGATGGCGATCGCACCGCTCAGAAAGACGGACCAGAACGCGTCGGGCGTCTGGGCGGGCGTCAGGCCGACAAGCAGGTAGGCGCCGACCGCGGTCAACGCGGCGAGGGCGAATGCGCCCGGCGTCCAGCGGCGGACGCGCTTGCGCACGACGAACACCGAGGCCAGCACCAGCCCGAAGAAGAAGGCCCAGACCAGCGCCGGATGGTGACGCAACGCCCAGTTCAAGCCTTCGGCCAGGGTGAAAATCGCGGCGCCAATCCCCAGGCCGAGGGTCAGCAGAAAACGCCAGGGGAAATGCTCAAAGGCCGCGCGCCAGCGCAGGGTCACCAGGCGGCGGATGAAATCCAGGTTGACGGCATGGATGGCGTTGATCAGGTCCTCGTAAATGCCGAGGATGAAGGCCACGGTGCCGCCTGAAACACCCGGCACCACGTCGGCCGCGCCCATGCAAAAGCCGCGCCCGGCGAGTTCCAGGTAGTCCCTGAAGGATTTGGGATTGTGATGTAGATTTATTGTCATGTGCCTCGATTCAGGCCGCGCGACGGCGCAGCCACCATTTTTCCAGTTCCACGCCCCAGAAAACGACCGTGCTCAAGAGCAAGCTGACGGCCAGGTCGCCAGGCGAGAGGCTGATGGTTTTGAAAATTTCCTGCATGAAAGGCAGGTAGACAACCGCCAGTTGCAGGATAAAGGTCATCAGCACCGCGCCGAGGAGCGGCTTATTGGACAACAGGCCGACCTGGAAGAGCGAATCCCGCCCGGAGCGGATGGCCAGGGCGTGTCCCATCTGGGAAAGCGTCAGGGTGGTGAAGACCATCGTCCGCCAGCCGGGATTTTCAGTGCTCCAGGCCCAGTAGCCCATCCCCAGCGAGACGAGGCCCATCAAGAGGCCAACCCAGAGAATATGGCGGCCCATGCCGCGCCCGAAGATATTTTCCTTCGGGTGGAATGGCGGGCGGCGCATGATGTCCCGTTCGGCAGGCTCCACGGCCAGCGCCAGCCCCGGCAGGCCGTCGGTGACCAGGTTGACCCACAGGATCTGCAAAGGCAGCAGCGGCAGCGGCATGCCCAGGAAGGGGGCGAGCAGCATCGTCCAGATCTCGCCGGAGTTGGAGGTCATGGTGTACTTGATGAATTTGCGGATATTGTCGTAGATGGTTCGCCCCTCTTCCACGGCGGCGACAATGGTAGCGAAGTTGTCATCCAGCAGCACCATATCGGCGGCTTCTTTGGAAACGTCGGTGCCGGTGATGCCCATGGCGACGCCGATATCGGATTTCTTGAGCGCCGGGGCGTCGTTGACGCCATCCCCGGTCATGGCGACGATGTGGCCTTTATCCTGCAGGGCCTGGACGATTTTGAGTTTATGTTCCGGTGAGACGCGGGCATACACCGGCACGCTCTCGACAACGTTTTCCAGTTCCTCCACCGACATGCCTTCGAGATCATGTCCGGTCAGCACCTTACCCTCGGCGGCAATGCTCAGTTCCCTGGCAATATATTGCGCCGTCAGCGGGTGATCGCCGGTGATCATCACCGGGCGGATGCCGGCCGTCTTGCAGGTCTGCACAGAAACCTTGACCTCCGGGCGCGGCGGGTCAACCATCGCAATCAGGCCGATGAAGGTCAGGTCCTGTTCCAGGTTGGTCTCGTCAACTTTTTCCGGCAGGGCAGAGAGGGCGCGGAAGGCCACACCCAGCACGCGCTGCCCGCCCTGCGCAAAACGGTTGTTGGCGGCCAGAATGCGCTGGCGCAGTTCAGCGGTCAGCAGCACGGCCTGGTCGCCGGACCAAACATGAGAGACGAGGGGCAACATTTCATCCACCGCTCCCTTGCAAAAAGCCACATAAGGCGCGTTGCGCCAGGGGGTGTCACTCTGCTCCGCCAAAACGTTGACGCGGTGCACGGTGGTCATGCGCTTGCGTTCCGAAGTAAAGGGCGCTTCGGCAATGCGCGGCCAGCGCCCGTCAAGGGTGGGTTTCAACATGCCAAGCTGGGCGGCAGCAATGATCAATGCGCCCTCGGTCGGGTCGCCAATGGCTTTGTAGCGACCCCTGCCATCCTCGCTGGCTTCCAGGGTGGCGTCGTTGCATAAGGCCGCGGCTTTGACCAGCAGTCCCAGGCTGCGCACGTGCGGCTTTTGCTGAGGCGCAATTTCGGCGTCCAGCACCGGCACGCCTTTGCGTAATAAAGTGTCAATATGTTGTGATTCGCCCAACACGTCCAGCACGGTGACAGCCATGCGGTTTTCGGTCAGTGTGCCGGTTTTGTCGGAGCAGATAATCGTGACCGAGCCGAGCGTCTCCACGGCCGGCAGTCTGCGGATCAGGGCGCGGCGTTTGAGCATCCGCTGCGCGCCCAGCGCCAGCGCGACGGTGACTACGGCCGGCAGGCCCTCCGGTACAGCCGCCACAGCCATGCCGATGGCGGTCAGGAACATCAATTTCAAGTCTTCGCCGCGTAGCACGCCCAGCGTAAAAACCAGCGCGACGATCGCCAGGGCGGCGATGGCCAGTCCGCGCCCAAGTTGTTCCAGGCGCCGCTGGAGGGGCGTGGGTTCGCGTTCCACCGTCTGGATCATCTCGGCGATGCGGCCCAGTTCGGTGCGCATGCCCGTCCCGCTGATGACGGCCAGTCCGCGCCCGTAGGTGATGACCGTACCCATAAAGATCATGTTCCGCTGGTCGCCGAGGGGCAGGTAGTCGCCAGCCAGCGCGCCGGTGTGTTTTTCCACCGGCTCGGATTCGCCGGTCAGCGCGGCTTCCTGGACGCGCAGATTGACGCTTTCCAGCAGGCGGCCATCCGCGGGGGCAAATCCGCCCGCCTCTAAATGCACGATGTCGCCTGGAACCAGATCGCGCGCCGAAATTTCCTGAACATGTCCATCGCGGTGCACTTTGACCGTCGGCACGGCCATCTTTTTCAGGGCGGCCATCGCTTTTTCGGCGCGGTATTCCTGCGTCACGCCCAGGACAGCGTTGAGGACAACAATGGCCAGAATGGCGATGGCGTCTTGATAGTCGCCCAGCGCGGCTGAAATGACTGCCGCGATGATCAGGATCACCACCATGATGGCCGTCAATTGTTCCCACAAAATGAGCCAGACGCTCTTGACGCCGCGGTCAATCAACTCGTTCGGCCCGTATTCCGCCAGGCGGTGGGCGGTTTCTGTGGGCGTCAGGCCGCTTGCCTGCGTTTCGAGGCGCGCAAGCGTCTCATCAACAGTCAGGGTGTGCCAACGTTCCGTCTTATTTTCGGGATTGTCACGGGCAGGCGAAACGGATTTTTGCATTGAAGGTTTCTCCATCGTTAAATGTTTTGCGACAAAGGGTGTTGTTGTATTGCTCTACAAATGTGTCCGATTAACGCAAAAAACAGCGAGCTTCATTGAGCACAGCCTCGCTTAAACGATCCAACCCATGCCATTCGACAGCAGAGTTGCGCATCAAGCTTTGTGGTTTCCTGTCCGCCGGGAGGAAAAGATGCGGCGCAGAAGGGTCCAGCCAAGAACAAGCCCATAGCCGAACAGCAGCCCAACATCCAGCACGAGAAAGATCAAATGGTATTTCATAACGCGGCTCCTCTACCTATACAAACACAAGCGAGACCACCAAGTGGCGGTCTCGCTGACGCTCTAAAGCGCACATACGACCGGGAGCCTGCCATGAGCGTTCGCTCGAAGGGCCCAGCTCCGTGATGACGGCCGTACGTCCTGCCCGGCGGGCAGGCGCTACTCCCCGACAACGAAAGAGTATTCTGAGAAAAAGGCGTCCTCCGCCATCCTCATTGGTGTATAATGCCGAAGGTGGGAATCGAACCCACAATCCCGAAGGAACACGAGTTTGAGTCGTGCGCGTATGCCAGTTCCGCCACTCCGGCGTGTAGGGCGAAATTAACTTCGCCTTACGGCCCACAAATTTTACCACAAGTGCAAGGTCAAGATGAAACTTGGAATTATCGGTTTACCCCAATCTGGAAAGACGACCATCTTCAACGCCCTGACGCGCGGCGACGCGTCGACGGTCGCCTCCGCCGGGCGCATCGCAGTCCACACCGCGGTGGTGGACGTCCCCGACCCGCGCGTCAACGCGCTCTCGGCGATGTTCAAGCCAAAGAAAACCATCTACGCCAAAGTCACCTACGCTGACATTGCCGGGCTGGAGGGCGGCAGCGCCAAAAGCGGCATCTCCGGCGCATTGTTGAATCAACTGGCGCAGATGGACGGCTTCCTGCACGTGGTGCGCTGCTTCGCCGACGAGAATGTGCCGCACCCCTCCGGTGGCGTGGACCCCGCCCGCGACGCGGCGGCGATGGAATCTGAACTGCTGCTCAACGACCTGATCGCCGTCGAGCGTAAACTGGAGCGGCTGGCCGAAGAACGCAAGAAAGGCGGCACGGATAAAATTCTCAACGAGCGGCAGACGGCGCTCTTCACCCGCCTGCATGCCGAACTCTCTGCTGAAATCCCTTTACGCGAAGTGGAAATCAGCGCCGAAGAAGAAAAACACCTCTCCGGCTTTGGGTTGCTGACCCGCAAGCCGCTGCTCGTCCTGCTCAACCTGGGCGAGGGCCAGGCCACGCCGGAGATAAAATTACCCCATCCCTGTCCGCTCGTCGCTTTTCAGGGCAAGCTGGAAATGGAAATCGCCCAGCTTGCGCCGGAGGACGCGGCTGTTTTTATGGCCGAATATGGCATTGAAGAGCTGTCGCTCAATCGCATGATTCGGCTCTCCTACGACCTGCTCAACCTGCAATCCTTCTTCACCGTTGTCTCCGACGAACTGCGCGCCTGGACGATCCATCGTGGTGCCACTGCCTCCGAGGCCGCCGGCACCGTCCACACCGACATGCAAAGAGGCTTCATCCGCGCTGAAGTGGTGGCCTTTGATGACCTGTCCGCCTTGGGGGGGCTGGCTGAAGCCCGCGCCAAAGGCAAACTGCGCCTGGAAGGGAAAGAATACATCGTGCAAGACGGAGAAATCGTGCATATCCGGTTCAATGTGTAATATCGTATAATGTGAGTATGGCAGCACAAACGGCTTTCCATGTTCCCCCTGTTAATAAGCGCACGCGGATTCCCATGCGCGCCATTCGCGCCATGGCAGTACACATTGCCGAACGCTTTAACCCGGAGGAGATCATCCTTTTCGGGTCGCACGCGTATGGCAAACCGGACGGCTGGAGCGATGTGGATCTGCTGGTTGTAATGGACTCACCCAAAGGTGAAATGGAAGCCGCGCTGGAAATCGTTGAGTCCTTGCCGCCGTTGTCTTTTAGTGTGGATATCATCGTCCGTTCGAGGAATGTGCTGGAAAAGCGGAAGAAGTTGGGGGATTGGTTCCTGCGCGAAGTGACTCAAAAAGGGAAAGTGTTGTATGGAAGAGCTCACTAGCGAGTGGGTCGCCAAAGCCGAGAACGACTTTTATACGGCTGACTTGGCGCTCCATGCAGGGGATTTTCCTATTCCCGATACCGCTTATACCCTGGAGCCGAAGCATCCTGTCTTTTCTACACCCAACAGTGGATTCTCTTTGATCCACTATAGTCCCGTTTGGTTTGATAAAGGTGGAGACTACATCCGCCTGACATCCGGCAGCGATGCCATCTTGCTGGCCGGCGGCCATATCAAGGAAAAATCGAGTTACGGCCTGATCGCGACCTGCTTCGATGGCCGCGTCATCTTCCAGACCTTCTCCAATCACGACTACAGAAGAAGCGATATCCAGATGCTTTGGCAAAACTACATTACTAATACGCTGCAGAAGCGTTTTGAGGCCGTGCCTTAGAACTTGAGTTTAGAGTTCGTTTTGGAGCTCAAGAAACGGGTCGAGATTCGATGTGATTGGAGCTTGAAAACCCAATTCCGTGTCCTGCTTTTGAGCATTGGGAACGACCACGATTTATTGTAGAGCTACCGTATGGTCGAATACATAACAAGAAAAATTATTCAGGGTTTAAGGCAATCGCTGAACGATTCGGCGGATGCTGTTATTATCATTACCGGCGCAATAACCCCGTTTGATTTCGATGAAATTCAACAATGTCTTGATGAAAGTGTCCGCGTTCTCAAGAATGGCGGATTATTGTTTGTTCAGGGATACCCCACATACTTGCCAGAATTGGGGGTTTATCTTGACCAGCGATTAACTTTCAAATATTGGATTGCTATCAAGTCGCTGGAACAACGAAATACAGGTGGTTTACCATCTGTTCATGCCGCAGTGATCTTGTTTACCAAAGGGAATGGCAATTTCCAAATTAATCGTGTCCGTTTTCCTCACGATTATTGCTCTCATTGCAGAAAGACACTCCGAGACTGGGGCGGGAAGACCCATCTAATGGATCCAGAGGGTTTTGCAGCGTCTGATGTTTGGACCAGCCTCCCACTGGAAGATAATTATGCACAACTCTCTGAACCAGCATTAAGCGCCATCGTAAAGATGGTCGTAGGTAACAAAATTATTGTTGGCCCATCGGAGGGTGTAAAAACTTCACAAACGTCCATCGGTGAACCTACATACCAATACTACTTACCCCATTTTGGACCTAAAACCAATTATCCAAAAGAATCGCAGATCCTCGAAGACGGTCTGTGGAATGTCGTCCATCACGGAGACGCGATGGAAATACTCAAACGCTATCCTGATAACTCGGTTGATTTGGTGTTTGCGGATCCCCCATATAACCTCTCCAAAGGTTACAGTGTCTATAATGATACCCAAAGCCGCGATGAGTATTTAGCGTGGTGTAATTCCTGGCTAGAGGAATATATCCGCATTTTGAAGCCAACTGGCTCATTGTATCTGCTCAACCTGCCCCATTGGACAATGTACCACGCGGCTTATTTAAACAAACGCCTGTATTTTAAAAACTGGATTGTTTGGGATGCCCTCTCGGAACCGAGAGGAAAAATTATGCCCGCTCATTATGGATTGCTGTTTTATACAAAACATCCGACAAATTTCATATTCAACCAAGAAAAACTAGGCATGGTTCATAAAGCCCCAGTTAGGGGCTGAAAGCACCTTTACAAATTCACCTACGAAATGGCCGTTGACCAAAGCAAACACTCCCGGCGCAGCGGGCTGAACGACCGGTCTGTTCCCTGGACTGTCCGTCCACGTGTGCCTGCGGCACAGTGCAGGCAGGACAGGCTGTACTGGCTGCCTAATCCGGTGGGTAGCCCAATAGGGTCAGCCAGTCATCCGTACCCAGGTCAATTCCGGCTAACTCATAGGGACTTTTCCTGGCGCGTGGCCCGCGGTCAAACTTATGCATGTTGAACCACAGCCAG
>JASEHI010000050.1 GCA_030018695.1 Anaerolineales bacterium | reverse complement strand
AGTTCGTTCAGTAGACGCCAATTGTCTTTGGCGCCATCCGCCAGGTGAATACGGAGCAAGTCTGGACGCAAGGACAGGATACTGGCCTTTGTTGATCCATTGCCAGCAGTCACACAAAAGAACCCCTTCTGTTACCGGTTTTGGGTAGGCATTGCTCTCATGAATAGTCAGGCGGTAACGCGCCAGCCTTTCGATTACCGCGCCGCGCCAGTCCATCAACTCGCGCTTGCAATCGCTGAACAGCAGGAAATCATCCACAAAACGCAGATAGCCCCGGCAGGCGAGTTCGCGCTTTACAAACTGGTCGAAGGGATTGAGATAGCAATTGGCCCACCACTGTGAAGTCAGGTTGCCAATCGGCAGGCCGCGCGGACGGTTAACGGCAAACAGGTCATCGCCGGGATAGCAGACCATTTCATACTCTTCGGACAGAACGCCTTCTCCGCTTTGTAAGATGCGTTCAACCAGCCACATGGCGCTTGTGTCTGGCATCATGCTTCGGAGAGTCTTTAGCAAAATAGCATGGTCAATGCTTGGAAAGAATTGCCTCACGTCACACTGCAATACGTACTTGAAGCGGCGGGCAAACTGTGTGCAGCGGTCGAGGGCGCGGTGCGTGCCTTTGCCCACCCGGTTGGCGTAACTATCGGGCATGAATCTCTGTTCGAAATAGGGCGTGGTGATATTGCACAACGCATGGTGCGCCACGCGGTCACGGAACGGCGCGGCCGAGATCAAACGCTTCTTGGGTTCGTGAATGTAGAAACTGTTGTATCCGCCTGGCTGGTATGTTTTCTCCTGTAATTCATTTTGCAGTTGCAGCAGGTTATCTGCCAGGAGGAGTTCGAACGCGGCGGTTGCCCCGCGCCCGCGCTTGCCGCGCGAGGCATTCTCATAGGCGCGGCGCAGGTTTTCCCAATCGGTCAATCGTTCTTGTAGTTCCATAGTCCTCCAAAAAATTTTTGATTCGGGGGGCGCTATGCGCCCCCCGAACCCCCCACCAAACCGAGTCAGATTCTCAGAGCGCAGAGATTCAGATATTCATCGGCGTTGGCGTGATTGCTCCGCCAATCGGGTCCCCATGGGTAAATGCGCCCGTCTGTGCCGCGCGCCGCCTTTTCCCATTCGGCCTCGCTGGGCAGGGTCATGCCCTGCCAGCGGGCATAGGTCAGCGCATCCCGCCATGAAACGTTTACAACCGGATGGTTTTCAACTCCTTTCAGGCGGTCCTCGCCGCTGGTTTTATTTCCGCTTTCCTGCATAAAGGCGTGGTATTGTTCAACCGTCACCGGATATTTGCCAATGTAAAAAGTTGGCAGGTAAAGGGTGTGCTGGGGCTTTTCGTCATTGTCTGCCATGCCATCCGAATCGGCGCTGCCCATCAGGAATTCGCCCGCCTCCACTTTGACCAGGCCAAGTTCTTCGTAATGGCCCAATTCGCAGGTTGCCCAGGCCGCCGCGGCTTTGAGGGCGGCATCTTTATCCTGGCGCGCTTCCGTGAGCGCCTTCCACACGGCGGAGTCCGGCTCGGCCTTGAGTTGCGCCAGCGAGGCGGCGGCCAGGGCGCGGGCTTTGGCGTCCATTTTCGTGTCGCCGATGAAGGCTGTCAGCAGGGGCGCAAAGGTTTTGCCCTGTTCAGCGCCCAATTCGGGCAGGAAGCCCAAGGCGCGGCGGCGCAGGGCCGGGTCGCGGCCAGCCAGGGCATCCCGCAGCCAGTCCTGTAAAGCGGATGGATTTGCGGTCTGCAAAGAATCGGTCAGCAGGCGAAAGTCACCGGCGTTTTCGGCCTTTGCCAGCGCGCCGCACAAGCGTTCAGCCACCCGGATGCGCAGTTCATTTTTGTCAATCTGGATATCTTCGCCCAGGCTCCAGCCGGCCAGCGCCAGGCTGGCGGGTTTCTCGCCGCTCTGTTCCAGCAGGGTTTGGATCAATTCGGCGGCTTTCTGCGGCTTGACCAGCCCGGCGGCGATCAGGATCACCTCGCGCCAGGGTTCTTCGGCGGCATGTTCCAGCAGCAAATTTTCCAGCCCGTGCTCGGCAATGTAACTGGCGACCAGGTAATCGTGCAGGGCGCGGTGGGCAAACTCGAAGAAGCCGATCTTCTTTTCATTCAGCACACCGGAGCGCTGGTAGAGTTGTTCGATCAGTTCACACTCCGTGATTGGCTTGTCCAGTTGCGGAAGCAGCGGCGTGATCAGGCCTTCAAGTTCCTTCTGTTCGATTTGCGTCAGATTATTGGTCAGAAAGTGAAAGGCGATGGTCTGCAGAACAAGCAGTTTGCCCTTTTGCGTTGGACTGTCGGGAATGATGGGCAGACGGTGAACTTCTTTATCCCATTTATCCAACAGAACGTCCAGGCAGGCTTTGTAAAGTTCGGCGCGGCCCTCCGGCAGGTTAGCGCTTCTCTTGTACACCAACGTGATCAAAGACAGGATCGGCGGCGTGCGCGCGATGTGTAAAAGCGACTCTTTCTTGCGCAGGGCATCCCACAATCCATCAGCATTGGGGCGGGCTTCATCATACGCTTCCATTTCTACGCGTTTTTCATTTTCTGGCGTATGTTTTTCCAGGTCGGCCAGTTTCTGTGCGCGCAGGACTTCGCGGTACCAGGCGCCGATGAACTTGCGCACATCGTCTTTGTCGAATTCGCGCACGGTATACGTGCGAAAGTCCGGCAATTGCTTTTCCCAGCCGGCTGAACGGCAGGTGACGATGATCCAGTTGCCATACGGCTGGTACGTGTTGACGAAAGACTTGATCAACGCCACGACGCGCTCCTGCTCGTCGCGGTTCAGCACCTCGTCCAGGCCATCCAGCAGGACGATGCAATTCCCGTTTTTCAGGCGGCGCTCGAAATATCCGGGGGGCACATGTTCTAGTTCCAGTTTGATCGTGCGCGGCCATTCCAGCAGTCCCAACAGGGTTTTGGGGGCATCCGGCAGGCTGAGGTCTTTCAGGCGCGGCGGCTGGACACCCTGGCTGTAGGTGCCGATGAGTTCCAGGCGGTGATGCTCCTTGATGAGGGTTTCGTAATAGCATTTTTGGAATCCCAAGCCCAATGATTGGAACCCGGCTTCGAGTTTTTTCCATAACCATTTGAGCAAAGCCTCGAGCGGTTTGGCAAGGATTACGCCAAGGATCAGCATGATCAATGCCAGGATGAAGTCATTGCCTTTATCTTGCCAGAAGTTTCCCATAACATCATCTCCAACTCACCGCGATAAAACTATTATAGGGCAAAATTCACCCATCAATACCCCAACTCCTTCATGATCTGCGCCTCGTCCTTCTTGCCCCCCGCGCCAAACAACTCGCGCCAGAACTCATCATCATACCGCCGCGACTTCACCGGCAGCGGCATCGGCACGCCCCACCCCAGCAGCAGTACTTCCTCTTTGGGCTGTAAGCGCGCCAGCATCCCGCGCAGCGACTCGCGCCCCGCAAGCCCCGAAAGCACCGCGTGGATGTCGTCCTCGTCACCCAGCCAGCCGGAGATGCGCGTCCCCAGTTGTGACATGACCTCGTCGTAAATCTGCGACGGGCGCTGGTCAATGATCAGCAGGGTGACGTAGTATTTGCGCATCTCGCGGGCGATGGTGTTGAACGTCGTCTGCCCGGCCATCTCGCGGTTGAGCAGTTTGTGCGCCTCCTCCAGCACGATGACCAGCTGGCGCGGCTCGTTCTTGCCGCTGGAACGGAAGGCGTTGGTCTTGGCTTCCCAGGCGTCGCGGATGCGGCGTGTCAGCAAATTGCTCACCAGCAAATAATCGAGGTCGGTCTCGTATTTCTGTCCGAATGACAGGATCACATGCTGGCTGCCTTCCAATGCCTTGATGATTTCGCTCACCGAGTCGGCGGCGGGATTTTCGACGATATATTCCTTGTCGAACAGGCGGCGCAGTTTGTCGTGCAGGGCTTCGGCGGCCATCACGTTGACGCCCGCCCCATCCGCCCAGGCCGCCACGCTGCCGGGATGCGGCACTTTCTTCAGCTTGCCCTTCTCGTCTTCGATCTCGACCTCGTCGCGGTTCATCGCCTTGAAATGTTTAAACCAGCTCCTGCCGAAAGACGTGACCAGCGCGTGGAGCGTGGTCGGCGTGGTCTCTTTGAGATTCAGTTCACGCGTCAGCAATTCGATGTCGGCGGGGGTGATGTCGGACATGGCGATTTCCAGGTTGAAGTCCGGCGTATTATTGCGGACTTGCGCGCCTCTTCCCAGCCCCACCACCCGCACGCGTGAGGCAAACTTGCTCTTCAGCCCGGTGACGCGCAGCCCGGTATCCGAGGCGGTGTCGTCGAAACCGTACTCGTTGTGCATGTCGAAGACCAGCACTGAGGCGCGGTTGTAGTGCATCAGCCCGGCCAGCACGATGCGGGTCAGGAAGGACTTGCCCGTGCCGGTCGCCCCGAAGACGCCCGCCGAACGCTGGACGAACTTATCCAGGTTGATGCAGACGGGATGTCCCTGCTCGCGGGTGTAACCGATGACGAAGTTGCCCTTCTCGGACAGGTCGCCGAAAATTTCGGCGATATCACCTCCGGATGCGAGACGAACCGGGGCGTGGTGCGGCGGCACGGTCTTGACCGGGAGCATTCGTTGTCCCGGCGTTTCCCCGGCCTTTTCCTTCACCCAGGCCGCGTATTCCGGCGAGCCGGGTTCGGGTCCGCGCTCGAGCATCAGGGCCGGCAGGACTTCCAGGTTGGTGTAGAGTGTCTGACCGTGCAGGGCGCGGGCCAGCGCGGGCGGCAGGCGCGACTCGGACTGCTCATCGGCGAAACGCGGGTCGGTCGCGCCCAGTTGCAGGTCGGTGACGAGGCCGTAGAACTGCCAGTCGCCGCTCTCGATGACGACGAACGCGCCCTCCTGCACTTCCTGCGCGGGGACGGTCAGCCGGGCGCGAAAGGACTCTTTCAGTCCGCCGCCGACGATGTAGCCGATGGGTTTCAGGTTATCTGTCATAGTTTTCACCACGAAGGATTTTGAGAGAACTAGCCCGGCGGGTGTCGAGGTAGGAAAAGTCAGGGCAGTGGATATGGTTATTAGTTTTCATGGCTTGCTCTTCTAACTCATGACGCTGATTTCCACTGCTTCGGGAAGTATGCTTGCGCTTTTGCCAAAACGCCATACCGTTCAACATTCTCTTCAGGCAGAGGCTCAAGCTGAAAAAATCCGATGTCCACGGAGCATTGCTGGCAAGAGGATAATACTTCAATTGCCCACCAGATTCGCCATACCACTCAAATAAGGTCCCAATTTCATCCTTCCCCCTCAAACGCCGCCCCACGCGTATTTCTCCATTACTTTCCGCATTTGGGAAATCCCACTGTAAAGTATTGGAGTTGGGCAACGCTAGAGCGAACTTGAACAATTGGTATTGGCCGGATTTGTTCCACGAAAGAGCAAGGTAGAGACTCTTTGAAAGATCAATACTCCCACCTCTCTCAAAACCAACAGCATCGTGCCATTCCCTGACTACGTCAATAAGAACTTCCCCCGCCAAGTTCGGCTTATCTTTGTAGTTCTGTTGATTCAAGCCGCGTTGCTCAAGCGCCCTCCAAAATTGTCCGGATGAATTCGATAATTCTAACGTCACGCGCCCTGTTCTGAATGTATCACTGAGGGTTCTTCGCATCTTACACGAGATGCCATAGTGGATACCTGGCCTCTCGGCATCTGTGAGCAGAACGTCAAAAATAAATTTGCTCTCCTGGGCTTTCCCGCCGAAAGTCGCAGCAAAGGCACGCTCGAAATCTCTCCATCCTGGCAGGGTTTTGCCATCCTTTGTTACCAACTGACCACTACCATCTTGATAAGTACTCAACACGAGCCGCAGTTTTTCGATTTCTGCTTGTGTTGGGTTGCGGTCAACGAATGTCAATTTCATGACAAATCTCCTGCTGAATGTCTTTTTCGTCTTTCAAGAGTTGGTCGGTGGTCACATCGAAGTAACGAGCCACCTTGAGAACGAATTCAGCAGTCGGTCTTTTCTTGCCGGATTCAATCTCGCTGATATAACCGTGTGCCACATGTCCCAAGGCAAGAGCCAATTCTTTCAGGGTCATGTGTTTTGATGTTCGCAAGGCGTGCAGTTTCTCTCCAAATCTTTGCATAATAGAAATCCTGTGCTATATTCCACTTGACAGCGTAAAAATGTTCTGGTAAAATGTCTCTATTAGAGACACTGCAAGTAGGCGATATGGTAACAGTCAACGAATATAAAGTAGTCAATAGTCCGTTCAAATGGGTCGGCGGCAAGTCGCGGCTTCGCAAATATATTGTTGCGTTGCTTCCTGTTCATACTTGCTATGTTGAACCATTTGCTGGCGCGGCATGGGTGTTATTCGCGAAACCGCCAAGCGACGTTGAAGTATTAAACGATATTGACCAGGACCTCGTCACTTTCTTCCGTGTTGTCAAAGAAAAGCCCGAGGAATTGATCGCCTCGTTTGAATGGGAACTGACAGCGCGGGCTGAGTTTCAACGCCTGGCAGCACTTGACCCAAAGCAGTTATCAGACGTCCAGCGCGCCCATCGCTTTTATTACCTGATCATGGCCGGCTGGGGAGGAGAATTCAAATATCCTCGTTTTCAAACCAGCATCACCGACGGCGGTCATGGCAATCGTTTGATTGGCGCACTCAAGACGTTACGCGAGCGTTTGCAACCCGTTCATGAACGTTTACGCACGGTCATCATCGAGAACCTTGACTGGCAGGCGTGCATTGACCGTTATGATACTTCAAATACTGTAATGTACGTAGATCCGCCTTATCCAGATAACGGCGTCAACTATGCCTACAATATGCGCGAGTGGAGCGACCATCAAAAACTGGCCGGTCGGCTAGGCAACACGCAATGCAAGTGGATTCTTTCCTCATATGACACTCCGGAAGTTCGTAACCTTTACGCGCTATATTATGTCGTTCCTGTTCAATCTTTTTCCGGCATGACAACCCGCAAAAATGGCAGCGAACGCGTGCTCAACAAAGAAGTGCTGGTGACAAATTTCCTTCCGGAAAGCATTGCCGTACCTGGCATTGAGAAGGCATGTCAGATGCACATGGTATTTGATAAAGGTACGACCACCTATGTGGTAACGAACTGGCAATCACTTGAAGAGTAACTTTTTGGGGTGAGACCATCATCGGCCCGTGATACGCTGGATTGCCAATTTCACATACTTCTCATCAATTTCATACCCAACATAATACCGCCCGCTCTTTCGTGCCGCAATCGCTGTCTGTCCACTGCCCATGAACGGGTCTAAAACAATTTCATTCTCAAAGGTATACAGTTGGATCAACCGTTTCGGCAACTCGACCGGGAATGGAGCGGGATGACCAATCTTGCGCGCCGGTTCGGCGGCGAAGTTCCAGACGGATTTGTTGTATTCCAGGAACTCATCCCGCGTGATGGTGCTGGCGCGCTTGGCCGGGTTCTGACGTTTGAACGTATCCTTGCAGAAGACCAGGATGTACTCGTGCACGTCGCGCAGGGTCGGGTTGCCGGCCGATTTCCACGAGCCCCAGGCCGTGGACGGGGAGGCGCTGGCGGCCTTGTTCCAGATGATCTCGCCGCGCATCAGAAAGCCCAAAGACAGTAAATTAGTGATTAGTAATGAGTGAAGGGGGAGATAGGGTTTGCGTCCGAGATTGGCAATATTGATGCAGGCGCGCCCGCCGGGGACGAGGACGCGGTAGGTTTCTTTCCAGACGCGCTGCAAAAAGGCCAGGTATTCCTCCAGCGATAAATCCTCGTCGTATTCCTTGCCGACGTTGTATGGGGGCGAGGTGACCATCAGATGTACTGAGCAATCCGGCAGTTCGCTCATCGCCTCGGCGGAGTGGCAGAAGATGCGGTCGAGCGATTCGGGCGGGATGGGGTTCTCGATGTAGGGCACATCCTGTCCCTGCGGCTGACCGGCGTAAAGTTTGCCGGCGTAAAAAGCCGAGGAGTCGTGGCCGACCCGGCCCGGGGTCCCGAATGCAGACGTTTTGGTGGTTTTGCGTTTGGTCATTTTTTAAACACAAAGGTCACAAAGGTTCACGAAGAGGTTTTAAACGACCATCCGTTTGATGCCGTCTTCGAGGTGCGGAACAGTAAAGTTGATGAGAAAGCCAAGACGGACACCAGTTGTGTTCTTAAATCCATAGTGTTCCTTCGTGTCTTTCGTGTTTAAACCACCTCACCTAACGCGCCCAGCACGGACATCAGCGTCGGGTAATCATCGCGCAGCAGCGTGATCAACTCCTGCACCGCCTCCTCCACCCACTTTACGTTTTTCGTTTTACGTTTTACGTCCAGGATGTGGGCGGCCAGCACTTCGCCAATCGGCATATCTTTGGCGCGCAAGACGTGGCGGAAATAACCAAACTTGCCTGCGCTAGTAAATTTGACCAGCTCGGTATCCGAGCACAGGTAGATGACATCCAGGCTCAGCGGCGGACGGGGCGGCAGAAGATGGAAGATTTTCCCACCCTGTTCGTAGCCGACCGCCAGCACGGACATCTCGACCGGGACGATGCGCCGCTCGCGGCTGTCGCGCCTCACGTCATCCTTGATCTCCCCCGCGGTGACCAGTTGGCGTACCAGCCCGTCGTCTTCGATATGGATGTCGTAGATCAGACCGTAGACGCTATATTCGTTGTCCAGCGGGGCGCGCACCAGCGCGCCGAAGGCCGGCGCTTCCAGTTGCGAGACGGAGCAGCCGGCGACGAACTCAGAAGTACTCGAACGAAGTAAGTGGCCGATTTGAATGGTTGTCATAGCACCTCGAGAATTTTTGCATCGAATTACGCGAATTGACACTATCTCTTTCTTCCCGGCAAGCCCTTTGCCGATTGCTTGCCAGATCCCTCACCCAACTCGCCGCCAGCCTTGCGCAATTCAAGTTCGAGCATCGCCTCGACCTGCTGCTTCTCATCGAATTTGACCACCGCGATTTCATGGGCGCGGTGCAAAATATATGGGTATGGCTTTGCGCCCATGATGCGGCACTGCTCCAGCAAAACCGCGTGGAGTAGATCAAGTTTCTCCTCGTCATCCGCCACCCATTTTGGAAGTTCGACGCGCACCAGCGCGGGGTGCTTTTCGCTGCCCACATTCAGGTAGAAGAAGTGCAGCGCCAGGTCGCCGGTGTAGTGGGCGCGAGAACTGGATTGAAGACCGAAGACGGACGACCGTTGACCGGCCTGCAAAATCCCGCCGAACAGCCAACGGTCACTCACGCCGCGCAGGGGATGCTGCTTGCGGATGTCCTTCATCGCCTCATCTGTCAGCGTGGCGATTTCGAGCAGACGCACGACCAGATCCGCACCGGGCTTGTCCACGTACCCGGCGACGGTCACGCCTTTGACCTGCAATTGCGAGAGGATGGATTTGTGGATTTCGAGATTGCGCTGATAATCGCCTTCGCTGCCATTTTTCGCGCCCCACAATTCCACCGGCCCGTCGGTGAGAGCAATGACCGGCGCGGGATAGTTCGGGGCGAGTTCGAGCAGCATCCGCCGCTCGGCGATGTCGCGGCGCATTTCGATGGCTTCCTCGGTCAAGATGCCGGTCTCGGTATATAGTTCGTCAACGTAGAGCAGGCTGCTATCCGTGAAAACCTGCGGCGCTTTGCCGGAGCCGATTTCCATCACCAGCGCGCCCACGTTGACCAGCGAATACAGCACCGCCGCGTGGCGGTCGGGGGCGATCTGCGAACCGTCAGCGGCGAGCAGGGTGACGGGTTTTTCGTCCACAGGCGCGGGGTGGGAGGCGTCGAGTGACAACGAATGCTCCGCGCGGCCCTCCAGCGGGAGGGCGCAACGCAGGCTGGGGTCGGCCTGGCGGGCGCGGTCAACCTTCGAGCACAGTTCCGCCGCTTTATCCGCCCACGAATCCAGCAGGCGACGGGCGTGTTCACGCAAGCCAGCCAGTCTTTCCTGACGCGCCCGCGCCCCGGCTCCGATTTCGCGGATCTTATCGAACACTTGCTGGAAGTTAAGCGACATATTTTTCCTACCGCTCACGCGGCGCTTCGTAGAACATTTGTCCAAATTTTACAGGGAAAGAGGGTAAAATACAAGCGGGAACTTTTTTTTCCCGCCGGCGTCTCTATACTGTTATATCACTATTCCAGGAGGAACCTATGCGTTCAAAACTTTTGCTTCTTGTGCCAATGCTGGCGCTGGCGCTCAGCGCCTGCGCCCCGTCACTGTCCGCATCCCAGACCGAAAGCCGCACGCTCTCGGTCAACGGAACCGGGACAGTCTACCTGACCCCCGACGTGGCTTATATCTACATCGGCGTCCGCACCGAAGACGCGGATATTGCCGAGTCTGTCGCCCGCAATAATGCCCAGGCGCAGCGCGTGGTGGATGCCCTACGCAACAGCGGCGTCGCGGCAAAGGACATCCAGACCAGCAATTTCAGCGTTTGGACCTCGCAGCAGTACGATCCTGCCACAGGCCAGCAATCTGGCTCGACTTATGTGGTGGAAAACACCGTCTACGTCACCGTGCGCGAGCTGACCAAACTGGGCGAGCTGCTGGATACGGCCATCGGCGCGGGCGCGAATAATATCAACAGCATCCAGTTCGACGTTTCCGACAAGACTGCCGCGCTGACAGAAGCCCGCCAGAAGGCCGTCGTGAGCGCCAACAGTCTGGCCGGTGAACTGGCCGGTCTGGCGGGCGTGAGGCTGGGCGACATCCAAACCATCTCGTACATGGATTACCAGCCGATGCCTTATTACGGTTACGGCATGGGCGGCGGAGGCGGCGCGGCTGTGTCGGCTGAAGCAGCGCCCATCAACCCTGGGCAAATAGCGGTGTCTGTCAACGTGAGCATCGTCTACGAGATCAAGTAACTTTCGACCTAACCCCCCGGCCCCCTTCCCTAAAAAGGAAGGGGGCGTTTGCGTTTATAATCCGGTAAACTTAAACGCCAAGGAGGTGAAATGCTGACCATAGGATATATCGGACTCGGGCTGATGGGCAAGTCCATCGCCCGCAACATTCTCAAGGCCGGATTTCCGCTCGTCGTCCACAATCGCTCGCGCGGCGCGGTGGACGAACTGGCTGCCGAGGGCGCGGTACCTGCGGCTTCGCCTGCCCTTCGACGACGCCTCCTTTGACGCGGTCGTCTCCGGCTTTTTGATGCGGAACGTGATTGACCTGCCGAAGGCCATTCAGGAACAACACCGCGTGCTCCGAAGTCCCGACCTCGCGTCGGGGAAACCTGGCGGGCGGATTGTCATCCTCGACACCACGCGACCGAAGCGCAACCTGCTTTCGCCGTTCATCTGGCTCCACCTGCACCTCGTCATCCCAACCCTCGGCGGATTGCTTTCGGGCGTCCGTGACGCGTATCGCTATCTGCCCGATTCCACCGAAGGCTTCGTCACCGCCGAGAAACTGGCCGCGCATCTGGTCGCGGCGGGATTCAAAACCGTCGGTTGTCAACGTCTCATGTTTGATACCATTGCCATCCATTGGGGAGAGAAATAGAATTGATGAAAGTATCATCCCTGAAACGCCTGCCCCGCAACATCTGGGTCGTCACCGCCACCTCGTTCCTCACCGACATCTCCTCCGAGATGATCGTCTACCTGATCCCGCTCTTCCTCGCCAACGTGCTCAAGAGCGGCACGGCGGTTATCGGCCTGATCGAGGGCCTGGCCGAGACCACAGCCAGCCTGATGAAAATCTATTCCGGCGCGCTCTCGGACAAACTCGGCCGGCACAAGTGGTTGACGGTGGCCGGTTACACTCTCTCCGCCATTGCCAAGCCTTTCCTCTATTTTGCGCATACCTGGCATTGGGTGCTGGGCGTGCGCTTTGCAGACCGCATGGGCAAGGGCATCCGCACCGCGCCGCGTGACGCGCTGGTCGCTGGTTCGATTAACGAAAAGCAGCGCGGCCTGGCCTTCGGCATCCACCGCGCGGGTGACACCGCCGGAGCGTTCCTCGGACTGACAATTGCCGCCGTTATCGTCTGGCTGACCCAGTCCGGCGCGGCGACTCTGACCCGCGCCACTTTCCAGATCGTGGTTCTGGCGAGCATCCTTCCGGCCGCCCTGGCCGTGCTGGTGCTGGCAGTGGGCGCGCGCGAGGTGACCATCGAGGGCGAAAAATCGGCTGTTCCCAAATTCAACCTGAGAGAGCTGGACGGCCGCTTCAAGGCCTTCCTGCTGGTCGTGGTGCTCTTCACCCTGGGCAACTCGTCGGATGCTTTTATCATCCTGCGCGGCCAGGAGCGCGGGCTGAACGTCCTGCAAATCATGGCCATGCTGATGACCTTCAATCTGATTTATGCCGCACTCGCCTCTCCCCTCGGCGCGCTCTCGGACACGATCGGCCGCCGCAAACTGATCATCGGCGGCTGGATCGCCTACGGGCTGGTCTATCTCGGCTTTGCACTCTCGAAGACCGGCTGGCAGATATGGACTCTCTTTGGGCTGTACGGCATCTACTACGCCGCGACGGAGGGCGTCGCGAAGGCGTTGATCGCCGACCTGGTCGCTCCGCAGCGGCGCGGCGCGGCCTACGGCCTCTACCACGCCGCTGTCGGGCTGACCGCGCTGCCGGCCTCGCTGATCGCCGGGGTGTTGTGGCAAGGACTGGGTTCGTGGACAGGCTTCGGGGCGTCCGCTCCGTTCTTCTTCGGCGCGGGGATGTCGCTGCTGGCGGGAGTCCTGTTCTGGAGAGTAGTGAGATAACAATTTTTCTTGACAGCCATGTTATACTTCTTATATTGGAAAGGAGAACGAAATGGCAGAAAGCGTCTACAAGGTGATCGAGTTGGTCGGAACAAGCAGTGAATCGTGGGAGAAGGCCGCCGCAGCCGCCGTTGCGACAGCCTCGAAGAATTTGAAAGATCTTCGCATCGCTGAAGTGGTCGAACTGGACATGCAGATTGAGGATGGCAAGGTTAGCACTTACCGGACAAAGGTGAAGCTATCTTTCAAGTACCACGATAGTGACCGGTAGCAAACCGATCCGCTTTATTGACGAAGAAATCGAAGTCCACTGCGACCAGCCGCCGGTGCTGGAGAAAACGCCCGGCTGCCCAGGCGGCTTCACCTGGCAAGGCCGGACCTATCGCGTCGTCGAAACACTGGACGAATGGTCGGATTTCACGCGGCGGGGGAAATTTGCGCGTAACATGACGCCTGGTCACGCCGCAAAGGGGAGTGGTTCCTGTCGCCTCCCTGGTCAGCCCAACCCACGGCGCGGATGTCCGCTTGTGGCGCTACGGGAAAGTGGTCAATTACGACCAGGAACATGCCCGCTGGGTTTTTGAAAGCACGTATGAGATCAACTGGGGCCCGGCGCCGGGCAGCGGCCTGGATACGATTGGCCCGTTCCATGTAGCCATCCTGCCCCTGTTGCAGGATGTCTTCAACGCCAGCTACACTTCGAACTGCAATGATCCGGGTGTCGCCGCCCTCTTTTCGCTGGAGCCGTGGCCAAATGAGTATGCCAATATCCATTACTACAATGTGTACAAAGCTGGCACTCCCGGCGTTGACCTGGACTTTCGCACCTGGCTGGTGGGGGTGGAGTATGTGAAGGGTCAACCTTATCTGTTTTCCTTGATCCACTTCCAGTGGGAGCCGTAAACCTTACTGATTTCAGCCCTTCCACCTTGACAAGACCCTCTTATTGCATATAATTGTTATTGATATAAATTGCAATAAGGAAATCGAAATGACCTGTACCACGCATCGCACCCAGGAATTGCGCGCCCGCGGCTTTCGCATGACGCCGCAACGCCGCGCCATTCTAAAAATCCTGCACGATTCCGGCGAGCATTTGTCGCCCTCCGAAGTCTACGAACGTTCCCGGCGGTCGGTTCCCGGTTTGACCGAGGCCACCGTTTATCGCACGCTGGAATTTCTGGCCGAGAACGACATGGCCCTGCCGGCGCACATCGGCAGCGGACATCTGGTGTATGAAATTTCCGGCCACGACCACCACCATCTCTTTTGCCGCGCTTGCGGCCGGGAGGTGCAAATTGAGCATGTCCGTTTGCAAGAACTTTATGCACAGTTGGAGGCCGAGACCGGCTTCCGCTTGACCACCAGCCACCTGACTTTTTTTGGGCTTTGCCCGGATTGCAAAATCAAACTCCCGCGGAGGAATTAAAATGCACTACGCCCCTGCTCCCATGCACATTCCCGACGGCTTTTTGAGCGTGCTGGTTGCCATCATTTGTTGGGCCATCACGGTTGGGATTCTTGCGCTTGCCGTTTCACGCGCCAACAAAACCTTCAGCGAGCGCCAGATCCCGCTGATGGGCGTGATGGCCGCCTTCATCTTCGCCGCACAGATGATCAACTTCCCGGTGGCGGGCGGGACTTCCGGTCACCTGCTCGGCGGCGCGCTGGCGGCCATTTTGTTGGGACCTTGGGCCGGGATGCTGGTGATGACGGCCGTCATTGGTGTGCAGGGATTGCTCTTTCAGGATGGCGGCCTGCTGGCGATGGGCGCCAACCTCCTGAACATGGGCCTGCTGGCCGTTACCGTGGCTTATGGCCTGTACCGCACCGTTCTGAACCGCTCGCGCGGCCTGAAACTGTTCGTGGCGGGCATCGCTGCCTGGCTCTCGGTGATGACCGGCGCGCTGGCCACCGCGCTGCAAATCTGGCTCTCTGGCAACGCCAAACTTGAAATCATCCTCCCGGCCATGCTCGGCATCCATGCGCTGATTGGCTTCGGCGAGGCGCTGATTACCATTGCCGCGCTATCGTTCATCTTCAAGGTGCGGCCCGACCTGGCGGAGGGAAAAGAGACAGCCAAAGGCGGGCGCGGCTGGGTTGTGGCCGGTCTGTTGATTGCCCTGGCGGTGACCATCCTTTCCCCGCTCGCCTCCGCCAATCCCGATGGGCTGGAGCGCGTTGCCATCCAGATGGGCTTTGAGCATCTCGGCCAGGCCGCGCCGTATCAAGTCATCCCCGATTACACGCTGCCGTTCCTGGGCGCGACGTCGCTTTCGACCATCCTGGCCGGCGCGCTGGGCGTGCTGGTCGTGGCCGGGTTGTCTTTCCTGGCCGCGCGCCTTCTTCATAAGAGAAAGTAACCGATAAGCTCGCACACCGTCCCGGTGTCCTTCCGGGAGAAAACGCTGAGAAATATTAGAATCTCTGCGAACTCCGCGCTCTCTGAGGTGAAATTATAGCCATGCACGATAACGTCTTCGACCGTTACAGCCCCGGCAACAGCCTCTTGCACCGCCTTGACCCGCGCCTCAAGGTGCTGGTCACTGTGTTATTTATTCTTTCAAACCTGCTCCTGCCAGATGCCGCCTGGCTGGCCTTTGTTCTTTCGTGGCTGGTCATTCTCGCCAGCAGCCAGATGGCCGGGCTGGGCTTCGGTTACACGCTCCGCCGTTCGCTGGTGGCTCTGCCTTTCGCCCTCGCCGCGTTGACCGCGATTTTTTCCGTGCCGGGCAACGCTTTGGCAGAATGGACGCTGGGTTCCACGCGGCTGACTTTAACCGACGCCGGGCTGCTGCGTTTCATCAGCATCATGCTGCGCGCCTGGCTTTCGGTGCAGGGCGCGATTTTATTGGCGGCGACAACTCGCTTTCCAGATCTAATTCATGCCCTCGAACATTTGCGCTTGCCGAAGTTGTTGGTCACCATCATCGCCTTCCTCTACCGCTACCTTTTCGTTCTGACCGACGAAGTAATGCGCCTTCTGCGGGCGCGGACGGCGCGCTCGGCGGCCATCCCCGGCCAGCAAAGCGGCGGGAGGCTGCTCTGGCGCGCAAAAGTTTCCGGGAATATGGTCGGGCAGTTGTTTTTGCGCAGTTACGAGCGCAGCGACCGCATCTACAACGCCATGCTGGCGCGTGGCTACTCCGGGCAGATGCGCACCCTCAATCCGCATCTGATGACGCGGCGCGATTGGCTGTTTGCCGCGCTGGCGGCGGCCGGGATGGTTTCTCTACAAATTATTGGGCGCTTGTAGGGCGGATTGCCCCCTTCGGGGATGCTTCGCGACCAATCCGCCCCGCGCCCCACTGAGGTTGTATGCCGATCGTTCATCAAACCACCCAACCTGTCGCGCCTCTCCTCACCGGCTGTGACGGCGACGTTCTGAAAATCGAAGGTCTCAATTTTGCCTATCCCGACGGCCACGCAGCCCTGCGGGATATTTCCATTAATCTCTGCGCGGGCGAGAAAGTGGCCCTGGTTGGGCCGAATGGGGCGGGTAAATCCACGCTTATGCTGCATTTGAACGGCATTCTCAGCGGTAATGGAAAAATCACAGTCGGCGGGCTGGCGATGGATAAAAAATATCTGCCGGTAATTCGGGCGATGGTCGGGCTGGTCTTTCAGAACCCCGATGACCAATTGTTCTCACCGACCGTCTTTGAAGATGTGGCCTTCGGGCCGCTGCACATGGGATTGCCCGAGACGGAGGTAAAAGCGCGGGTAACGGCGGCCCTGACCCAGGTCCGCATGGAAGCGTATGCAGACCGACTCTCGCATCACTTGTCAGTTGGCGAAAAGAAGCGCATTGCCATCGCCTCAGTCTTATCCATGAATCCGCAAATCCTGGTATTAGACGAACCTTCGGCTGGCCTCGATCCGCGCGCCCGGCGCGGACTGATCAACCTGCTGAGGGAGTTGCCGGTCACGATGCTGGTCGCCAGCCATGATCTACGTATGGTGGGCGAGCTTTTCCCGCGCATGGTGGTAATGGATGAGGGGAAAATCGTAGCCGACGGCCCGACCGCGGAGTTGATGAAAGACGAGAAATTGTTGGAAGCGCACGGGCTGGAGAGGCCGTAAGGTTTACACGTTCTCACCCTTCGGCAGGCTCACCTGTGCCTGCGGCACGGGAGCGCTCCGCGGAGAACTCGGAGGTCTTGTGATTATACCCCTGCCGCTTTCTTCAGCGCCTCGGCCTTATCCGTCTTTTCCCAAGGCAGGTCGAGGTCGTCGCGGCCGAAGTGGCCGTAGGCGGCGGTCTGCTTGTAGATCGGGCGGCGCAGGTTCAGGTCGCGGATGATCGCGCCGGGGCGCAGATCAAAGTGCTGGAGAATCAGTTCGGCGATCTTTTCATCGCCATTCAAGCCGGTGCCGAAGGTCTCCACGTTGACCGAGAGCGGGTGCGCCACGCCGATGGCGTAGGCCACCTGGATCTCGCAGCGCTCGGCCAGCCCAGCCGCGACCACATTCTTGGCCGCCCAACGCGCCGCATACGCAGCAGAGCGATCCACCTTCGTGGGGTCCTTGCCGGAGAAGCAGCCGCCGCCGTGACGCCCCATGCCGCCGTAGGTGTCCACGATGATCTTGCGCCCGGTCACGCCGGCATCGCCCTGCGGCCCACCGATGACGAAGCGCCCGGTCGGGTTGACGTAATATTTCGTCTCATTGTCTATCATGCCATCCGGCATGCTCGGCAGGATGATGTGTTCGATGACCTGTTCGCGGATGTCGGCCTGCGACATTTTTGGCGCGTGCTGTGTGGAGACGAGCACGGTGTCAATGCGTTTGGGCTTGCCATAAGCGTACTCGACCGTGACCTGGCTCTTGCCATCCGGGCGCAGCCAGGGCAGCGTGCCGTCCTTGCGCAGCTCGGCCAGGCGGCGGGCCAGTTTGTGTGCCAGGTAGATGGGCATCGGCATCAATTGTGGGGTTTCATTGCAGGCGTAGCCGAACATCATCCCCTGGTCGCCGGCGCCGATGGCGTCAATCTCTTTGTCGGTTACGCCTCCGGATTTGGCCTCCAGGGATTTGCTCACGCCCATGTCAATGTCGCCAGATTGCTTGGCGATGGCGACCAGCACGCCGCAGGCATTACCGTCGAAGCCTTTTTTGCTGTCGTCGTAGCCGATCTCGAGGACGGTTTTGCGCACCAAGTCATCGAAGTTGATCTGAGCCTTCGTGGTGATCTCGCCGAGCAGCATCACGTAACCGGTCTTGGTCGCCGTCTCGCAGGCGACGCGCGACAGCGGGTCCTGCTCGAGGCAGGCGTCCAGCACAGCGTCGCTGATCTGGTCGCAGAGTTTGTCGGGATGGCCTTCCGTCACCGATTCAGACGTGAACATCAGTTTGGGTGAAGTCATGAAGGTAGTGCTCATAGTTTTTGGGTCTCCTGTAAAAATGAAATTGCCCCTTCAGAACATCTTGAAAGGGCAATTGCGCAAGAGGCACGGCTGCCCTCTCATCTTCCAGAATGTTGGATAACCGCCAGGGTTATCCCTACTGCCGGAATTGGCACCTCGCTTTAGTTGTGTGGTTGATTAGTTTTGTAGTTACGCACTTGACTATCGAACTACCTAACTACCTAACTACCTAACTATCCAACTAAAACAGGTTGCCGAGGCTTCACAGGGCCGGTCCCTCCGCCTCTCTGGATAAGAGTTGCCGATTGGGGCTATTGAATTGTGGCGGGATAATACCACAGGTTGGAAAGAGCGTCAAATCAAATAATGATTTTTCCCGCCCGCCGATTCCCCCCAGCGGACCTCGCGGCACCCCGCCCATTTGGATTGTCGCATCTCGTCAACAGTCACCTTGAAGGTCAGGTTAATAGAGTGTAGTGGGTATCCAAGTATTTCTGAAAGCATCCTACTTTTGAATGATGCTTTTTTATGGCATGTTACAGTTAAATTGCTACTTATATTCTGTCGCTTTATTAGTAGCAAAGCACTAAACTTAACCTGTGGAAACGCAAAAACTTTTCGGTGCTAAAGTTAGAAAACTTAGAATTGAGCGTGGGCTGAGTCAAGAAAAATTAGCCTTGCTCTCTGATTACCTTACAGAATGCTGGACACTGGCGAAAAATGAATAGGTTGAACATGGGATGTCTCCTGAGTAAAATGGCTACAACGCCAATTACTTGTTCCAACAGGAGAACATCCCATGCTCACTCATATTTTACACAACTCTGCGCAATTATGTGCATTTCTCGATCAATTGGAACTCGATCTCCACAAACCGCAATCCCGGCACATTCTCAACCTGGCGGATGCTTTACTAACCTGCGAGGACACGAAAACGCTGGCGGCATTACAACGCGAATTCATCGCAGCACCCGACGCTTCCAACATGGCCGATTTTTTACGGATCAGTCCATGGCGTGCGGATATGGTTCGTGCAGCGTTGCGAGCCAATCAGGTTGGGTGGATCATAGCTCGTGCGGAGCAGTTGGGTCTTCCCAAGGTGATTTACCTTCACATCGACGATTCATTGGGGGAGAAAGACAAGCAAACCTCTCATTTGGAGCCGGTGGATTGGTTCCACGACCACAACGAAAGCACCCCGCGAAGACCTCGTTTCAAGAAAGCCTTCTGCTACCTGGAATGCACTTTGCAGATC
>JASEHI010000004.1 GCA_030018695.1 Anaerolineales bacterium | reverse complement strand
CCGGTATCGCGGTGCTGATGCAGAATCACGGCCTGGTGGTGGTGGGCAGCAATCTGCGCCGCGCGGCCGACATGACCGATGCGGTCGAGACGACCGCGGACAAGATTTTGGTCTGTAAGGCGCTGGGTATCCCCCCGGCGCTCATCCCGGAAGATCTCGTCAAGGCATTGAAGGAAATCGGCGTCAGTATGGCGTAGGTCATTCTTGTAACCAGAAATACTGAATTAGCCGTTTTCCGTACTGGCAATTATCAATCCGCTGCCAATCAGCAATCCCCCGAAAATAAACAGCGGCGTGATTATATCCCCCAGGAAAATCGTGCCCAGGATCGTCCCGACCACCGGCTGGGCGAAGAAGGTCAGTGAGGCGACGCCGGCCGGCAATGTGGCAAAAGCCGTATTCCAAAGACACATTGCCAGCGCGGTGGAGATGACGCCGAGAAACAGGATCCCGCCGATGACGCCGGGCGTGATGAGGCCGTAACCCTGTGCGCTGGCCTCCCACGCGCCCAACGGTACGCTGACAGGAAGGCCGCCCGCAAAAGCAATCAGGCTAATAGATAAAACGTCCGTGTTGCGTGTAGCCACCCTGACCAGCACCGAATATAAAGCCCAGGTCAATGCCGCGGCGACGAGGTAGATATTGCCCAGGAAAAGGTCGGATGAAAGTTGGGCGGTACGCGGGTCAATCACGGCAACGACGCCCAGGCTGGCAACGATCAAAGCCAGCAAACGCCGCAGGGTGATTTTTTCTTTCAGCAGCAACGCGGCAAAGAGCAGCACGAAAGCCGGTGTGGCGGAGGTGACCAGCGAGCCGTTGGCGGCGGTGGAGAGTTTGGTGCCGACAAACTGGAATCCAATCGAAATCCCGTAACCCACAAACCCGACGCCGAAAACCTGCCAGAACTGGCGGGCAGTGAGTTTCAGTCCGCCGCGGATAGCGAGGATAATGCCCAGTGTGAGAATCCCAAGAATAAGCCGCAAGGTGATGAGCGAGAATGGCGGGATGACTTCCATCACCACTTTGCTGACCACGTACATCCCGCCCCAGATGGCGGCGGCGGTGAGACCGGAGAGGAGGCCGAAGAGGGATTTCTTTTGCATCAAACAAGCGCTAAAATGCTCTCTGATTTTCCACCGCAATATGCAGGGATGCAAAAAAGCGGTCGGCCAATTCGTCATTGCTGAACGAATCGCCTTCTTTGGCAACTTCGAGCACGCGGTCGAGCGATTTATCCACATCCAGCCCGACCAGTAACTTGATGGTCAGGTCGTTTTGGCTTTTCAGGCTTTCGTACAGTTCGCGCCAGCCGGAGAAATAGAAAAAGCCCACCAGGAATTTGAGTTCCTGGCTGTGCTGGATGAGTTCATCCAGCCGCTTCTTCAGCGTGTGCGCTTGGGAGTTGGTGATGAAGGCGTTGGCGGGCATGGTTTTTTTATAAGACAGGCGGATGTTCGCCCGCTTCAAATAAAATACGGCGCAGGTTGACAAGCCCTGAACGATTCAATTGAAGTTTTTCGATAGCAGCTCGCCCGATCGGGGTTAATCCCAGGATAAGTGTGCTGTCATCGCTCCAGGCGAAATGCTCCACCCATGAATGTTGCCGCGGGTGAAAGAGGAGAACGGCGGACTGGCTGACAGGGTCAAACGCTTCGATGCTGGTGTATTTACGGTTGTTGCACCCCTGGCAGGCAAAGGCGAGATTATCCAAAGCGTTTGTGCCGCCTTTGGAAAGCGGAATGATATGTTCAACCGAAAAGGGATCGGGGGAATATTGCTCCTGCGATTGGCAATATTCGCAACAGCCTTCTGCGCGTTCCACAATACGGGCGCGCTCGCTTGATGAAAGGCGCGGCTCAGGCATGAGCGGAGGAGGATAATCCCAGGGTTTCCACCAGGGCGGGAACGGTGGTCTTGCGCAGGCGCGCCAGTTCAGCCACCGCTTTCATGCGGCGGGCATTGGCTTCTTCGATTTGATCGGAGAGGGCGACCAGTTCCGCCTGTTCCTGCGTGTTGAGCGATTCCGCATCCCGTTTTGCCAGCAGGATCTGGTAATGGTCCCAATCAATGGCGGAGAGGCTGGCGTTGATCTGTTGCAGTAATTTGCTTTCCTCGGGGGATAGGCGCGCGGGCGCGGCGTGGGTTTGCAAATCCTTTTGTAACAGGCGCATGATGTAGGTATCGGGCGTCAGCCCCATTTGACTCGCCACTTTCCTTAATTGGCGCTCCAGTTCGGAAGTTACGTCTAAATGAATGGTCATTTCTGCCTCCACGTTGATTATAACGTCCCGTAAGTCGAAATTAATTTCGACTTACGAACGCAAACTTCCACTCTTCCCATTTTTCGACCAGCCCCGCTTTCACTGGATTATTCAGGATGTACCAGACAATTCGTTCATATTCCTTCTGGTCTCGAACCACATGATCATAACTTTCGTGATGCCAAAAGTTGCCGCTTCGTTTCAATGCCTGATTGCAGTAACGAGCTGTGCGCCCTTTTAGCAGTTTGAGTGTATCTGCCAGTGGATAAGGAGCCGTGACTCCATTGTGGGTTGGCTTAAAGCCCTGCTCAGCAGTATCAGTAAGTACGTGGGCATGATTGGACATGATGCAGTATGCGACCAGACGATACCGTTCGCCATCCAGCGCGTGGATTTGTTCAGCGACGATGCGCGCAATGTTCTCATCTGCCAGCCAGCGTGGACTTTCCTCAATGCAACGGTCAAGCCATGCGTCAAAGCGACCAAAATATTTTTTATCCAGTTTGTAAAGTTCATCCCGTTGTTGTGCGCCGCTGAATTCGGCTCGGATGGCTTGCCGTTCACGCTCGCGTTCCTCTTCTAGTTCCTGAATGATATGAGCAGGCAGGGAGTTTGCCAGCCGAAAGGTGATGAAAAACATCTGTCCTTCGGGATGCCAGTGCGGGAGTTTACGTCGGTAAAAGTCGCTCATATTGTGTTAGACAAAATTTATTTTGTCCATGTTTGGCGAAATGAATTTCGCGGAACGTTACAACCCGTACAAACTTTTCACCCTCTCGTCAATTTCTCTCTCCACGCGGACAATATCCTCCGTCACGGACATCGTCTCCTCCCGCGCCGCCTTGTAGGTCGAAATTATTTTGTTCGTCGAAATTAATTTCGACCTACGCGTGAACTCCTCCACTGTGAGTGACCACCCTTCGACTTTGCTCAGGGCAGGCGGTTGTTCGAGCGGATTGCGGTTGGTGGACGGGGTGGGATCAATGCCAATTATGCGCAGAAATTGCTCGAGGGGTGCCCGCCGCTTTATGAGCGTGCGCGATGGAGAGTTGGCGATGAAGACGTTGGCAGGCATACAGCCCCGCACAGATATTAGATCGGCAAGGCGCGAATTCGAACTTTGTGTTCGGTTAGACTACATATCGCACCCTTTTCCAGGGCTTCGGATTGTTGAGTGAGAAGGTTGAACAGGTACAGGCTGACGTTTGGGGCGCGCATGTCCTTTAGCCGAAAGATGATGACGCTCGGCAGGTCTCCCCCGCTGGCGGCAAGCAGTTCGCCAAAATCCAGATCGTGCGTGAGCAGGATGCGGCCTTCGTCCCGCGCTTTGCGCAGGATTCCGGGGTCACGCATTCTGCCCAATCCCTGCTCTTGTAAATGAACCGCGTCATAGCCTTTCTGTCGCAATTCATCCACGACACGCGGCGAAATGCCCATATCGGCCAGGAATTTCATGCGGCGGACATCCCCAACACCTGCACGGATTCATCCGCCAGCCAGGCGGCGTATTGCAGGGACTGGCGCACATCTTCCGCCTCAAGATAGGGATATTCTTTGACGATTTCTGCGGCGGTCATGCCATTGGAGAAGAGGTTGAGAATGAGCGCAACGGTGACGCGCAAGCCGCGAATGCAGGCGCGCCCGCCCATGATGTTGATGTCAAATGTGATCCGGTCAAATTGATCCATTTCAGCCTCCAAATTTCATTATACCCCATACAAACTTTTCACCCGCGCATCAATCTCGCCTTCTACTTTCCCAATCTCCTCCGTCACGGACATCGTCTCCTCCCGCGCCGCCTTGTAGGTCGAAATTAATTTCGACTTACGCTTACTCATACAACCTCGACACCATCTCATCCAATTGACCTTCCCACTCGCACACTTTTTCAGCGGACTTTTCAGGCAGGGGATAGCCGTGTTTTTCGTAATCGCCCAAAATCTTATCCACCAGTTTCACAAATTCTTTTGGGTGTGTTTCAAATGAGTTGAAGTAAGAACGTCCCGAAGGTTTTGCTGAGAAAATTTGATCGTTTTTGCCAACCTTCGGGACGGTTTCAACTGAAATGAAACACACCCAATTCTTTTTCCACCTGCCCAGCCAGGATCACCATCCGGCGGCTGTCGGCAAATTCGATCGCGCCAAGTTTGGACAAGTTACTGACAGAAGGCGCGTTCTCGACCTGCCAACTCAAATCTTCTTTTTCAGGGCGAAACTTTCCGCTGGCCGCGCGCAGGAAAGTGACCAAGGTTTCGCGGGTCAAATTCCTGGTGAGCGATTCGAGGTGAAGGCGATTGTCCATGATTCAAGTTCCCGGCGTAATTATATCTCCTCTTTATCCCGTCTCATCTTCACCGGATAAGGTATGATGTTTTATTTTCATTCAACCTATCCTGGCATCTCTTTGCCAGCACCCCCGCCACCTCGCTGCGGTACTCTGCCGAACCCCACTCGTCGGCAGCATCCTGAGCGGCGTTGCGGGCGGCCGCCTCGACGCCGGAGGCTTCGTTGCCATCCAGCGCCAGCGTCGGGGATTTGCCCCACCCGCCAATGACCAGCCGCGTCCGCCCCGCAGGCCATTGCGCCAGCGCGGCGCAGACGATCGGCCGGTCCGCGGGCGTGCGGGCGACGGATTCGTAAGATAGGTTCACGTTCAGCGAGATTTCGATTTTGGTGATCAGTTTGCCGTGGAGGGTCTCTGTTCGATACGGTAGCAAGTCACCGAGAATGATCACTGAATACTGATTACTGAACACTGTGCAGCTCGCGTCCAATGCCAGCATTGCGGTGACAAACGGCGAACGCCCGTCCGCGCTGACCAGCGTCCCGGCGACGGTAGCGACCTGGCGCAGGTTGTAAGTTGTTTCCAAGCGGATGGTTTCTTGCAGCGCAGGCGGGATATGCTGCGAATCGAGCAGGGCTTGCAAGGTGGCTGTCGCGCCGATTTCCAGGTTGTTGCCGTTCTTGTGGATTTTGTTCAGCCCCAGCGCCTGCAAGTCCACGACGGCGAATTGCTCAAGCGAGGGACGGTTGAGCAGCGTTCCGCCGCCAAGCGGATAAGTGTTGGGCCTGGCAAGCAGGCTCAAGGCTTCTTTCAGGGTTCGAGGGCGATGGTATGCGGTTATCATATTTGCCTCATTGGTCTGAATAGGCTTATTTGGTCAATTCTCGAAGTGTACAATAGGCGCAATGCCGTTATTATAACAAGACCCCGGTCATAACGTACCATTGGCGAACTTATCTGACAGGACTTTCTTAAAGTCAACAACTTGGTACAAGCCCACCGTTACGTGTCACCCTGCCTGCCCTGGCGGGCCAGGCCAGGGAGGGAGCGGTCTTTGCGACCGAAGGGTCTCCCGGCCTATCTGGGAGATGCTTCGGGCAAAGGCATGCCTTGAGTGCTTTTCGAAGGGACGCCCTCAGCATGACATGAAAGTGGACTTAAAAAAAGCCTGAACTAATCTGGATACACCTTCCAGCCCAGCTTTTCCAGGATGGTTGGATCAGGCGATGAGGGCAAGTTCATCAGGAGAGCGTTGGCTTCGGCCAGCAGAGTCCCATCCTGGCTGTAGATGGCAGAGGTGGCTTCGGCGATGCGTCCCTTATCCTTGCCAACCCGGCCGACGATCTTCAGCGCTTGGCCGACGGGTACATTTTTGCGGTAGCGTACTTCCAGCTTGGCGGTGAACATGAAGCGCGGCGTTGACGGATCGCCCATCAGGGCGCGGCCGGCCGTCTCGTCCAGGAGGGTGGCGACGATGCCGCCGTGCAAGACACCGGGGTAGCCTTGAAAGTGCTCGGGAGCGGTATAGTCTGCCGTCACCTCTCCGCGGCCGCTTTCATAGAACTTCAAATGCAGGCCGATGGGATTTTCGATGCCGCAGGCGAAACATTGACGCGAGTTGGGTTGTTTGTTCATGTGCGAATGATGGGCTCCTTCGGGCCAAGCAGGGTGGACAGTTCGCGGCAGCCGCCTGGTCTTTACTTACGGCATCGCGGCTTTGGCGGGGTTTGCCTCCCTGCTCATTGTCGCCTTGGAGGCCGAGACGACATTATCTTAGCAAGCACTAACCGACCGGATGTGTGTTTTATTATCTCCCCGGCGGGGCAAATAGTTCAGACAGGCGACGGGCGCCATCCTGGTTTGTAACCGCCAGAACCTCATCTTCCGGTTTAAATACCGTTCCGCCGCTTGGCACGATGACTTTCCCGCCGCGAATGATGGCTGCAATGACGCACTGATCGGGAAGTCCCAAATCCTTGATGGCAATGCCCAGCGCCTTTGCCCCGTTGGGGATTTTCTCTTCCACCAGCGAATAGCGCCCGCGGCGTAATTTGAGCAGCGTCATCATGTCGCCCAATGACATCTCTTCCTGGATCAGATGCGCCAACACGTTGGCCTGATTGAGGGCCACGTCCACGTGAAAGTTTTCGTTGAAAAGCCAGGCGTTGCGCGGATTGTTGACACGCGCAATAATGCGTGGCACCTCGAACATCTTGTGGGCGATAAAGCTCAAGACGAGATTATTGGCATCCGTGTCCATTGTCGCTGCCAGCACCTGCGCCTCGCGGATCCCGGCGTGCTCCAGCACGGCTGGGTCAATCGGCGAGCCTTCGTAGATGACCTCGGTGGGGAGTTCGCGGTGCAAGCGGCTCAGCAGTTCGCGGCGGTACTCTATCACGCGCACCTGGTATTTCTCAGCCAACAGGATTGTAGCCAGTTGCGCCCCGGTTCGTCCGCCGCCAGCAATAATCACGAACATGGTTGCGCCTCCTTTCCGATCAGGCGGGTGCGTAAAGCGAGGATGCCCTTTGCAGTTGTGCTGACATTCAGCAGATCCCCGCTCTCCAGCACGGTTTCCGGCGTGGGCAGCGATGAATGTCCGGCGCAGGTCAGCGCCACCGGCAGACAGGCGTCAAGATCCCCCAGCAGTTCGCTCATTTTGCGACCGCTCCAGTTTTCAGGAATAACCATTTCGTAGACTTCCACTTCGCCGTTGCCGGCCGAGAAGACTGTTCGCAGGGAAGCGTCGCCGAGCAGTTCTTCGATACGCTGCACACCCCAGGCGGTGGAACTTACGATTTGAAAACCAAACGCCTCCAGCACGCTGCGCAATTTCGGATCATAGTTGCGCACCACTACGTTCGGGACTTTATATACTGTCCGCGCAATGTGGGCGACCACGGCATTGAGCGTATCCGAATTGGTCACGGCAGCCAGGCTGTCAGCCTGGTTAATGCCGGCGCGCTCCAGGACCTCTTTCGCCAGCGCCTCGCCTTCCACCGTCCGGCCGCGGAAGTCCGGATCGAGGCGCTCAAAGGCCTGGGGGATGTTATCCACAATGGTCACATGTTGACCTTGCTGACACAGGCGGAGGGCTAATTCAGCGCCGATGCGTCCGCATCCAACGACAATCACGTTCATAATACTTTCTCCTTGAAAATCCCCGGTCATGGCACCTGGTATGGCACATCTGTGATGATAATTCCGGGCCGGGATAATAATTCATTGCGCAGCAGGGTGGCCGTATTGGTATGCAGTAAATTATGCCATGCTTTCGAAGGTATAAATTGCGGTACCACAATTGTAATCGTTTCATCGGGCTGGCGGTGGGTCAAGATTTCCTCGACGTATTTCAACAATGGCTCGATGAACAGTCGGTAGGGAGAATCCAGAATGACCAGCCGCACACCCTCACCCCAGTTTTCCCATTTCTGGCGCAGTTTTACCGCCTCATCCGGGTCAATCGAAACATGGACAGCGGTGATGTCATCTGAAAGCCGCCGGGCGTAGCGCAGGGCTTCGAGCGAACCCTGATGCACGCCGCTCAGCGGCAGGATGACGCGGTGCCGCGTGGCGCGTGGCGCTGCGCCAGCAAAAACCTCGAGTGAAAGCCGTTTCGCCAGTGTACTGTAATGGCGGTGGATCAGGGAAAACATCAAAATCAGCAGAGGAAGCAGAATCAGCACCATCCAGGCGCCATCGCTGAATTTGGTCACCGAAAAAACCGCCACAACCACCGCCGTGCAGACTGCACCGAAGCCATTGATGACCATCTTGAGCTGCCAGTTGCGGTTGTAACGCAGAGTCGAGCCGCGTTCAGCGATTTCCTGACCGGGTTGCAGGCGTCCAATTTTCCGCCAGCGACGCGCCATGCCGGCCTGTGAGAGCGTGAACGAGAGGAACACGCCGATGGCATACAACGGGATCAACCGGTTCACACTGGCTTGGAGAACGACTATTAGCAATGAAGCTATCAGCGCAAGTGTGACGATGCCATAGGAAAATACCAACCGGCTGCCACGAAAAGACATTTGGCGTGGCAGGTAGCCGTCTTTGGCAACAATTGCACTCAAACGAGGAAAATCGGCATAGGCTGTATTGGCTGCCAGAATCAGAATGACGGTTGTCGCCCAGATGACCATGTGATATAGAACGCCACGTCCATCGTGTATTGTGCGCGCCATTTGCGAAATCACTGTTTCGGTCTCGGAAGGCACCGCGCCGATGTGACCGGTCAGGTACGAGATACCCAGAAAGAGGGAACCGAGAATGAATGCCATCCAGACGAGAGTGATACCAGCATTTCGGCTGCGCGGCTCTTTGAAGGCGGTAATCCCATTGGAAATAGCCTCTATACCGGTCAGCGCGGCTGTGCCGCTGGAAAAGGCGTGCAGGATCAGGAACGGCGTTATGCCAGCCAGAGTGTGGGTAATATCCATCTCGGGCGGATTATCCACAAATCCAAGCGAGCCGGTGAAATAACGAAACAAGCCGACACCGACCGTCAGGTACATCAGCAGGATGAAAAAATATGTCGGGAAAGCAAACGCCGCGCCGGATTCTTTGACCCCGCGCAGGTTGATCAGCATGACGAAAAACACAAAGCCGACCGAAATCGGCACGCGATATTCAAGCAATTCGGGATATGCCGAAACGATCTGAGCCACGCCCGCGGATACCGAAACGGATACAGTCAGTATGTAATCGGTCAGCAGCGAAGCCCCGGCGATAAGCGCTGGCGATTTGCCCAGGTTGTCGCGCGAGACAATATACGAACCGCCGCCATCCGGATAAGCATGGATGGTCTGCTCATACGAGAGCGCCACAATCGCCAACAAGACGACGATGGCTATTGATATCGGAAATACATAACTGAAAGCCATCGTCCCGGCGGCAGCCAGGATGAAGAGGATTTCCTGCGTGGCATAGGCTGTTGAAGATAGCGCGTCCGAGGCGAAGACCGCCAGGCCGGTGAATTTGCCGATCGTCTGGTGCGGTGCATCCGCGGTGGGCAGAGGGCGGCCAATCAGCCAGTGACGCCAGTTGCGCGGCGGGACGTAGTCGGTGGCGCGATGGATTATTGGGTGGCTGTTATCTTCTTCAGGAAGCATGGTTTTACTCGCAATAGAAAGCCCTCGCTGGGCGAGAGGCGAGGGCTATTATATTACGAATTCAACCAAATATTACAGCCGCTGCCACATCCGCGCTGCGAGTTCCCGCGAGCGGGCCGCGATGCGCTCTTCGTCAAGAGAAAGCACCTTCTTGTTCTTCATCAGGATTTTACCCTTGCAGACTGTGGTATCCACCGTTGCATCTACCAACCCGAAGATGAGGTGCCCGAGGAAGTTGGCTTCACTGAGCGGCGTAGGAGGCCGATAGTCAATGATGGCGAGATCGGCAGGACGGCCTTGAGCTATCTCGCCCAGGCGCAGGCTAAACTGCCGCTCGCAAATGGCGGCATTGTTCTGCAATAACAAGCGCGGCGCCTCAACGAAAGCCACACGCGGATCCCGGTTGTCAAGCCGATGCAACAAATAGGCGCAACGCATCTGGGCGAGCATGTCCGAGGACATTCCGTCGGTGCCCAGGCCGACCAGCACGCCCTTTCTCAGTAATTCAAGCAGCTTGGTGACACCCACGGCGTTGTTCATGTTCGATTCGGGGTTGTGGACGACGCTGGTGCCTGTATCGGCGAGAATCTGCATCTCGGAATCATCAATGTGAACGCAGTGAACAAAGATTGACTTTTCGCCGGTAACATTCAGCTTGTGCAGCCGTTCCACCGTGGGCACGCCGTACTTTGCCAGTGAATCTTTTCTATCTGCCGCATCCTCGGCCACATGGACGTGGCATCCCACGCCAGCATCCTTAGCAATCCCCACACATGTTTCGACCGTCTCATCGGACACGGTGAAGGAAGCGTGCAGCCCCATCATGGCCGCGATCTGTCCATCGCCCTTGCCGACTTTCTTGATGAAGCGCTCGTTCTCGGCAATCCCGCCGCCTGGTACATTGCGATCCGACACCTCGTAGCAGAGCGAAGCCCGGATGCCAGCCTGGCGGACAGCCTCTTCGATCAAATCCAGGGAGCCATCGCGCATGGATGGCGAGGCGTGATGGTCAATGACCGTGGTCGTGCCGTTACGGATACACTCAATGAGAGGAACCTGGGCAGAAAGGGTAATATCTTCCGCAGAGAGCGCTTTGTCAAGTTTCCACCAAAGTCGCTCGAGGATTTCAACGAAGTTGGAAGCTGGTTCTCCCGGAATGGCCATGCCGCGCGCCATGCTGGAATAAAAGTGGTGGTGGGTGCAGATAAAACCAGGCAGAATGAGTTTGCCTGTACAATCCACCATTTCCGCATCGGGAAAACGTTCCTTCATTTTGGCGGAATCACCAACCGCCGTAATTTGTTCTCCATCGGTGACGACTGACCCGTTCCACAGAACCCGGTTATTCTGGCCCAAGGTCGCCACGATGCCATTCTCAAATCGAATTGTCATATTCTATCCTTTCGTGTTAGTTCTTCTACCAGCCAGGCGCTTTGCAGGCCTGGATCAATGCTCTTTCAACATTTCGAGTTCCTCGACGCTGCGCGTACGCATGGCGATTGCACCGACGAAGCATTTCTGCGCACAGATCGAGCAGCCAATACACTTGGCCGGGTCTGTCCGAGGCAGGCGCTCCTCGTCGAGTTCGATAGCCAGATAAGGGCAGCGGGCGCAGTTTCCGCACGAGACGCACAAAGCGTGGCTGGCGTCTGAAACCTTCTTGACCGGCGAGAGAGCCATGAAGTCGGTGACCGGATGCGGTTGAGCAATTCCAATCAATTCTCGAACCGACTTGATGCCGCGTTCCTGCATCAGAAAGGCAGTACCGGACTCGAGTTCCTCTATGATCCCAATACCATGTTTCATGGCAATCGTGCAGAACTGAACGGTCTTGACACCCAGGGCCAGGAAATCCATTGCGGCTTTATAGTTCATCGGGCCGCCGTTTCCGGAGATTTCCACGCCTTCCGGTACAGCCTGCGCCAGTGTTAAGAACGAGATAGGCGTGACACCCTCGCCGCTCATGCCCACGATGACACCTTCGTCCCATTTACGCTTATCAGCGGCTGGCCGAAAGGCGAGGGTGGGGAAAGAGTTTGCCAGCGTAACCCCGGCCTTCTTGCCAGGATACTTTGCGAGTACATGTCGTATCGCCCGCAGAATCGGTATGATGGAAGTCACGGCGGCTGTCAATTTGAAAAGTTTAGGGATATCGGGGGATCCGACCTCCATGATCCATCCGATGATTTTGGCAGTGAGCGCCGCATTCTGGGAGACGATGTCGCCCTCAGTCCCATCGCCACCTTGAGGACAGGACAACGAGTACTCGATGCCCATGGCGCCAGCGGCTTCGAGTTTTCTGGTGTTTGATTGCCACACAGCCGAATCAGCTTCATCGTGACCGGTCACCGGGCCGCCAGTGGACGCCATCGTCAACCGATCGGGCCACTGTTTGACCAACTGTTCCACCTCCCGGCAGACACGGTCGAGCGGGTGTCCCGACACATTATCCGAGTTGCCGTAGGTGTAAGGGTTAAATGTGAACATGTACTCGGAAGGAATGTGAATGGGAACGTTATCGAAAGCAGTCTTCATTACGCCGCCAGCCCAGCCGGCCTGGTAGGCCTTCGTCATCTGTTCCAATCCATCCGTAACCGGCGAGGCCGAGAGCAGGTAAGGCGAGCGGATCGGGCGCCCGAAAAAATCGGCTGCGAGGGATACAGGCACCGGGTTATAGCCGGGCAGGGCGTAGGTTGACTTGGTCGCCTTTTCGATCAAGGGTTGTTTCTGGTGTTTCAGATAGGCGTCAATTTGCAGGGCCGTATTCTTACCGGATGCAACTGCTTCAACCACTGTTGTCGGGCCGGTTAACATATCACCAGCGTAGAAGATACCCTCGACTTGTTCGCGCGAAAGAGTGGAACGCATTCCGATCGCAATGACCACCGCGTTAAAACCGGTTCTCATGCCTTCAGTCCCGCGAACATCGCGAACATTGGCAGGGCTGAAAGGTAAATCCTCCAGGAGTTGGACCTTCATGGTCTCGATCCCCGATATACCCCGGTTGTTTTTCGTGATCCGGCTCACGCGAATCCGCCCATTCACCTCGATATCATAATCAACCAATTCCTGCCGTTCTTTGGCAGCGAGCGGCATCTCGGAAAGCTTCTCGAGCATGAAGAGTTCAACGTGCCTGGCGCCTCGTTCTTTGGCGGTGATGGCACAATCAATGGCAGTTGCGCCGCCCCCAATCACTGCTACGCGTCCATCGAAGCTGTAAGCGTCTGGCATGGAGAGCAGATCAACCATCTTAATTGCCAGGTCTTCGTTCTCGATGCCCAGCTCGATCGGTTTCCAGAGACCGGCCGCGACACATACGGCGTTGTAGTCCTGTGCGAGCAGACTCTTGGGGTCCTCGACCTTCGATCCGGTCTTTGCCCTGATTTCGCCCAGCGAAAGGAGGAAATCAATATCTGTCTCCATCACCTTTTTATCGAGGTGCTGGTCTGGGATAAGGTTCATCATGCCGCCGAGCCGGTCGCGGCTCTCGAAAATGTCAATGGCGTATCCCATCTGTGCCAGGGCGGCAGCAGCCCCGAGTCCAGCCGGCCCGCCGCCCAAGACCGCAACTTTCATCCCATTCGAGGCTGGTGTCGTAAGTTCCGGGATTCCTCCCAGGCGCTTTGCCATTTCAACCACCGTCGCTTGGATCAGAGGGATGTTGATTGCCCCATCGAATTTTTTATGCGTACATGCTGCCATGCAAAATCTGTCTGGACAAACCAACCCGCAGACGCCGCCCAGAGGGTTATTTCTCATCACCTCACTGGCGGAACGCCTAAAATCCGAGGGATTCCCCACGCGCGCTGCCATGATGAAATCAAATGGTGAGCAATTGGCAGGACAGGCTGCCTTACATGGTTTCTCCTCGCAATACTCGCACCTTATCAGTTCTGCCTGAAGCTGATGTTTGGTTATTATGAGTGAATCAACGCTTCTCTTCTCCATGGGGTACCTCCTAAATTTATTTGTAGAATCGGGTTTTTGTTGGGTCCAACCTGTTGCATTATAGCACCCATTACGAATGTGCCTTAAATCCTTCTAGTCCATCCAGCAAGGCCAGGTCTTCGGGTATATCCAAATCCAATTCCAAAGATGGCAGGGTGACGATTTCCAGCCGCGCCCCGGCCTGGCGGACGCTTTGGCAGTGCCGCGGGTAGGACCCGGGTCCAAAGGCGTATTCGATCAGGCCGGCCGGATTAATGTACAACCCGTTCGTCCCCTCCTTGCAGCGGTCGGGAGCGACGACGACCACCGGCGGGTCATTGCCCCGCTCGAGCATGGCGTAAATATCAGAAGCCGCGATCAGGGGCAGATCCGCGGGCAAGATGAGCACCCCATGCGCGCTGTGGGCTTGCGCCACGATGGTCGCCCGTTTCAGCGCCATGTTCAGGTGCGGAGCGCCATTTTCCAACACGGTGCGGGCGCCCCGCTCGCGGGCGATTGCCAGCGTTGCCGGGTCGCGGCTGACGACCAGAGTATGTTCGATCTCCGGTAATTCTCCCAACGTTTGGAGGATATGTTCCAGCAAACGACGGTTGAGCTGGGCGCGTTCGTCGTCGCTCAACGCGCCTGCCAGCCGGGATTTGCCGCGCCGCAGTGGTTTAACCGGGACAATTGCCCAAATGGTCATATCAATCTCTGGATGAAGTTTAGCACATCTTCGGCCAATTGGCGTTGGTCAGAGACTGTTTTCATCAGAGTACTTGTGACACACGTTTGCACGTTTAAATGTTCCACGTTAGGCGCGAGCGTGGCATCTACATGATCCAGGATAAATCCGGTCAATAGGTTTTTATAGTGCTCTGCGACGGCCAGCGCTGAGGGCGGGATGCCCAGTTCGGCGAACATCTTCGCCGCCGGACCCTTGACCGTTTGGCCACCGATGATAGGGGAGATGGCAACGATGGACGGTGGACGGTGGACGGTGGAGCGAAGTTGGAGGACGGCAAGGATGGGATTAATGCTCACCCAGGGATTGGAGGGGCAAATGACGATTGCGTCTGCGGCTGAAATCGCCTCTATCACGCCCGGGGCCGGTTTGGCCTCTTCGATGCCCGCGAAGCGGAATCCTGTGACTTTCGGCTCGCACTTACGCTGGACGAAATATTCCTGGAAGGGCAATTCGCCGTATTCGAGCGTGTCCACAATGGTGCGGACGGGGTCATCGCTCATCGGCAGGATGACCGGTCTCACGCCCCAGGCGCGGCATAAATCGCGCGTGATCCGGCTGAGACTCTGGCCCTCACGCAGGCGGCGGCTGCGTTCGATGTGGGTGGCAAGATCTTTATCGCCCAGCCGGAACCAATTTTCGCCGCCAAGTTTTTCGATATTTTCCAGCGCATGATGGGTTTCTTCTGCACGCCCCCAGCCGGTCTCTGGGTTTGCCAATGCCGCCAGTGTATAGCAAACCGTATCCAAATCCGGGCAGATGTACAGGCCGAGATGCTCGAAGTCGTCGCCGGTGTTGACGACGATTGTCAAATCTTTGGGTGGGAGAATTTGGGCGAGGCCGTTGGCTAGTTTTGCGCCGCCGACGCCGCCGGCGAGAGCGACTAGTTTCATAGTGATCAGGGAGCAGTAGACAAGTAGACAAGTAAACAAGTAGACAAGTAGACAAGTAGACAAGTAGACAAGTAAACAATGGAACAGTTAGCGGAAGAGCGTGATTTCTGATAACGGTTTACGTCCGGGGATCGGCGGTTCTTCTGCTGAATACCCGATGAACACCATGCCCTGCGGCTCCCATTCAGCGGGCAGGTCGAGGGCGGCGCGGGTCTCTTGTGGGGCAAAGAGCGGCCAGCAGATCCACGTCCCGCCGAGACCCTCGGCGTGCGCGGACAGCAGCAGTTGCAGTCCGGCCATGGCAACGGATTGCATGCCCATCGTGGATTCGGCCTGCTGGCGGACAATGTCCGGCTGCGGTCTGACCTGGGTCACCTCGCGGCACAGGACGATGACAAGCGGCGCTTCGGTCGTGCGGCGGATGGTGCGGGCGATGCGGTTGGCAATCTCCTCTTCCGGCGCGGCGTCGGCAGTCATGTCGGCGCGGAAGCGGGCGCAGATGGCCTCAGCCAGGCGCGCTTTTGCGGATAAATCCGTCACCACCGCAAATCGCCAGGGCTGCTTGTTATGCGCGGAGGGGGCGTAGGTGGCGGTCTCGAGGATGCGCTCGATAACGGCGGCCGGTACGGGGTCCGGTGTGAAGCGGCGGATGGAGCGGCGCGTGCGCAGGAAATCGTGAAGGTCAGCCGTCAACTGTCTGCCGACCATCATCCGTGAGCGTCCACTTTTTCGGCCTGGATTTTGTATTTAACGCGTATTTCGCCTGACTGGCGATACGGGTATTTGGGGACGCCTTGATATTTGAAGGCCAACGCGTCAATGTGAGCGTCGGCGCCTGCGGTGGTGAACTCGATCACCTTGCCGTGAATTTGAAGATACCGGTACGGGTTGGCGGGGTCGGCGATGCACAATGCGACGGTGGGGCGGGCACGCATGTTGCGGTCTTTGATGCGCCCCTCGGCTGAGTTTATGAGGATGTGCTCCCCATCTGTGTTGAACCAGACCGGTGTGACCTGAGGGGAGCCGTCCGGCATGAGGGTGGCGAGGTAGACAAAGGCTTTCGTCTCGTCTTTCAGCAAATCGTGGTGGGATTCGGGTATGGATTTCAAGTTTTCTCCTTTGGTCGGGGGATAAGCAGTGCGCGCATCTTGTCGTTGTTAGAGCAAGCCAGTGCAATTTGAGTTTCTTCTTCCGAACAGCCGAGAAGTAGTTTGATTTGGGTGTGTTTCATTTCAGTCGAAACCGTCCCGAAGGTTGGCAAAAAACGATCAAATTTTCTCATCAAAACCTTCGGGACGTTCTTACTTCAACTCATTTGAAACACACCCTTCATGAAGTGGTCAACGAAACAAATCTTGTTCCCTGTTTCGCAAGAGTTCGCCGAGCGATCCCTCGCACAGCGGATAGGGGAAACCGCGCACGTGGACGACCGGCGTCCCTTCGGCGGCCTGGCCCATGACGAGGGAAGCGGCGGCGGCCAGTTCGTCTGCAACGCCGACGACAGTGATCTGGAGTGTGTAACCGAACAGGTCTTTCCAGCCGCGTTCGTCCACGAGGCCTGGAAGACCGCTCAATCCGATGGCCATGCCGACTGTCCCCAGCCGCCAGGCGCGCCCGTGCGAGTCGACGATCAGCACACCGATTTTTAAACCGGTGGCGGCTTCGAGTTTATGGCGTATTTCGACCGCGGAGCGGTCGGGGTTTTCGGGGAGGAGTAATACCCAGTCTTCAGCCGGGAGACTTCCGAAGTCTTGCCCCCTTCGGGGGTGCTTCGCGAAGACCTCGGATGTCTCAGGAGCAGCCACGTTGGAATGGTCAATCCCGGCATTGGCGCAGACGAAGCCCAACTTATGCTCGACAACGATTGTTCCGGGGCGGACGCGCAGGATTTCACGGCTCTCTTGAAGGATGAGTTCAACCAGGCGAGGATCTTTCTCGCTGCGTGTAGCCGCCTCGATAGCTTGCGTGGAGGGAAAAACGGTCAGTAAATTGATCCAGCGGCCTTCAGATTTCGAGACGATCTTTTGCGCCAGGACCAGGATGTCTCCATCCTTAAGCTTTATCTGGGATTTGGATAACCCGCCAAGAATAATATCCGCCAGGTCGTCGCCGGCGCGGATGAGGGGGATGCCGGGGAGGGGGGTGAGGGTGAGTGGATTAATTGTTTTCAACGCCTGTAATTCTAATCCCTGCGTGCGTGCTGCCATATTGCTTGTTGATGCCGATTAGCACACTGGTCAATCCCTCGACCACCACCGAATTCTCGAGCGGCCCGGCATCCCAGCCGCTCAGACCGGCCGCGGCGACAAGTTTCAGTACTTCGGCGCGGGCTTCTTTGCTCGTGCCGGTCACCAGCACATCACATTCGATTGGCTCATCGTGGAGGAGATGCTCGTGCGAGATATTCTGGAAGGCAGCGACCACTTCCACGCCTGCGCCGAGAATCTCTCTGGCTTCCTGGGCTGCGCTGCCGGCCGGCGGCATCTGGACTTTGGTCACTTTTGGCGGGACAAGGGGAACGGTCACATCAATCAGGATTTTTCCTTGCAGGGCGTCTTTCACGGCTTCGAGCGTCTCACGGTGGGCGGCGTATGGGACGGTCAGCGCGACGATGTCGGCCTGTTGCGCGGCTTCGAGGTTGCTTATGCCCTCGATGATCGCGTCCCCGCCAAGCATATCGCTCAGTTCCTGCGCGGCGGCCTGCGCCTTTTCGAGCGTGCGCGAGCCGATGACGACGCGGTAGCCGGCTTTAGCCCAGCGATAAGCGAGGCCTTTGCCTTCTTTGCCGGTGCCGCCAAGGATGGCGAGGGTGAGGAGCAGGGGGGTGTCGGGCATTTTAAGTCTCCGCTGTCAGTCCGACTTACGTTGCCGATTTCAGCAGCGCGATTATTTCGTCAATCCCTTCGGGCGGGTCGGGCGCGGTGCGCAACAATTCATACTCATCGAACTCAATTGTATCGCCTGGCAACATCTGCGCGATAGCCTCTTGCAGTGTTTGCAACGCTTCCTCTTTGCGCCCCAGGCAGAGCAGAGCTTCGGCTTTGTTTTCCAGCAAGCCTGCGGGCGTTTGCAGCTTCTCGCGCCAGGCGGCGTCCCACTGCGCCAGGGCGCGGCGGAAATGGTCGTCGCTCTCGGCGAGACCCTGATGGCGGGCGAGAATGCCCAGCGTGACCAACGGCGCAAGGGCGTTATCGGGCTTCAGGCGGATGCGCTCGTTCAATTCATGGCGAGCATCGTCAAAGCGGCGCTGCTTCACGTATTCGCCAGCAAGGTTGTTGTGTGCGTAAGGATTGTTCGGGTCGAGTTGGATGGCGCGCTGGTTGGCGGCGAGGGCGTCATCGTAGCGTTTCAGGTCGTAGTACACATTGCCCAGGCCGTAGTAAGGCGCGGCGTCTTGCGGGTCGAGTTGGATGGCTTTTTGGAATTCGGCGATGGCGTCGTCGCTGCGGCCGAGGTCGGGATACACATTGCCCAGGCCGTTGTGGGGATGGGCGAGTTTGGGGTCGAGTTGGATGGCTTTTTGGAATTCGGCGATGGCCTCGTCGCTGCGGCCGAGAGCAGAATAGACTACCCCGAGATTGTTCCAAAGGCCTGCCTCCGCTAGCGCGATCTCGGTGCCGCGTTTCATCAACACGGCTAATAGTTTATATTCCCTGGCGTCGTAGAGCGTCGCGCCGAAAGTGTAGAGCGAGCCCAGCATCGCGCCGCGGCGCACTCGGGTGAGGAGCAGAATCAGGCGCGTCAGGGAAGCGGCATAGGGTGGCCAGTCCAGCGACGTGCCTTTGGCTTCGATTTGTCCATCGCGCGGGTGCAGGAGGTGGTCTTCGCTGCGAATCAGATCGTCCAGCGCGGCGCGGCTGCGTGCCCAGCGCCAGGTCTTGTTCAGCCAGTTGCCTTTTGCCAGGATCCAGACCGTCAGCCAGACGGTCAGCGGGGTGAGGGCGATGTTCGCGGAACGGAGCAGATTCACGGCGTCGTAGATCAGCGGCGCGGCGGCGGGATGGCGCTCCACCGCTCTCCGATAGCGGCTTTCCCAGTTGCCTTTCATCGTGTCTTTGAAGGTTTCTACGTTTAACGCTCGATTCTCGCGCCGCGCCGTGCGCAAGTTTTCGATGATGTTGACAAAAGTGCATTCACTGCGGCGGACCAGGCGCGGCAGGTCGTCGGGGTTGACTGAAATCCCCGCTTTTTCTGCGTTTTCAGCGAGGGTGCGCTGCAGGGCGTCATCTTCGGGTTCGGGTAAGTGGTAAACGGTAAAGTTTTTCCACAGGGAAGGGTATTTCTCCCAAGCCAGTTTTTCCCACGGGCTGGGTTCGGCGGGCGCATCGGGCGTCTTTTCATCCCGCGCGGTGGCAAGGAGCCGCACATAGCCTTTGCCGCCGCACAGGGTTTCGTAGGTTTCCATGGCGCGGCGAAGACGTTCTTGAAACGGTACGGTGAGCGATTGGAGCGGATCGCCAGCACGCGGGGATTGTTCCAGGCGTCCTGCATAGGTCAACCGGTTGAGGTCATCGAAGAAAAAGAGAACTTTGCGCAATCTGGCAATTTGCGGCGGAAGATGTGCGGGGGCGTCCAGCCAGTACGCGCGTTCTTTGTTGAAGTATAAAATTGTCCAGCCTTCGTTGTTCAGGCTCTGCAGGACGTGAACCGCCTCGCGCGTCTTGCCCAGGCCGCTGCGGCTCAGGATCAGCGCCCAGCGGTGTTCTTCGAGCGCGTCTTCCAGTTCGCGGCGGATGTTGCGCCGGCTGAGGCGGCTCTGGTACGGGATATTGCGGTCGGCGAGCGGGTCTTTGTCCTCGCCGCCGAGGAGGGCGCGGGGCACGTCACTGTTGGGCGGGATAATGTCGAAGGGGAAGGTGTCTGCGCGCACATGCCGCGCCCGTTGCCCACGAACGAACCAGACGATGCCGCGCGCCAGCAGGCCAAGCAGCGCCAGCAGGACGCCCGACCCAAAGAGGAAGCCCAGGGTGTCTTTGTTATCCTGAATGAATTTCAGAATGACATCCATATTTTCTCCAGTTTGAACGTTGCTGGTCGTAGCGCTCCCACACCCCCGGCGCGAGTTCCCGCGCCCGCGCGGCGATCTCGGCCTCGTCCAACGTCAGCAATTGGCGGTCCTCCATCAGGATTTGACCGTTGACGATGGTGGTCGTCACCATGCCATCCCGGAAGCCGAAAAGGATGTGCCAGGGCAAATTCTCAGGGGATAAGGGAGTAGGGGAGTGGTAATCCACGAAAATGAGGTCAGCGGCTGCCCCCGGCGCGATGACGCCGAGCGGGGCTGCGGGAAAATACAGGCTTGCCAGCGCGGCGTTGTTATAGACCGCCATCTCGACAACGGTGCTGCCGTTCATGCGGCGCGGATCGCCGTGATGCGATTTATGCAGCAGGTAGGCCGCTTTCCACTCCTCCCACATGGCATTGGAAAAGCCGTCATTGCCCAGGCAGACGCGGATGCCTTTCTCCAGCATTTGTTCCACATCCGCCACGCCAACGGCGTTGTTCATATTCGAGCGCGGCTGGTGCGTGACCCACGTTTCGGTTTCGGCGAGTTGATCCATTTCGTATTCGTCCACGTGGATGGCGTGGGCGACGATGCTTTTGGGGCCGAGGATGCCATGTTTGTTCAGCCAGTCCACCGGAAAGGCTATGCCGGTATCGTTCTCGAACATGGCGTAGCCATCATCGCTGGATTCGGCGACGTGAATGTGAAATCCGACTTCCTCGGGAACTGCGGCGCGACAGGCCTCGAGTGTTTTATTCGAGAGCGTCAGCGGAGCGTGGAGGCCGAACATCGCGGCGACCAGCGCCTGCCTCCTGCCTCCTGCCTCCTGCTTACTGCTCACTGAAAACTGATCACTGCTCACTGAACACTTCTCGATAAAGCGTACGTTTTCTTCGATTCCCGCCCTCGCCTTCTCCGGCCCATCCCGGTCGGTGACTTCGTAGCACAGCACCGCGCGGACTCCAGCCTGCTCTACGGCTTCGGCGATCACGTCCAATGAGCCGTCTATGGCGTTTGGGGAGGCGTGGTGATCAAACAGCGTGGTGACGCCGTGTTTTAGCGCATCAATCAGGCAGACCAGGGCCGAATAGCGCACATCTTCTGAGGTAAGGGATTTATCCAGTGGCCACCATAGTTTTTGCAGGATTTCTTTGAAGTCAGCCGGGGCTTCGCCTGGGATGGCCATGCCGCGCGCAAATGCCCCGTAGAAGTGGGTGTGCGCACAGATGTTGCCGGGCATTACCAGTTGGCCGCCAGCGTCGAGGTGTTCAGCATCCGGGTAACGGGTAACGAGTAACGAGTTGGGGCCGCTGTCAGCGATGAGGCCATCTTCGATGTACAGCGCGTGGCCGGGCAGGATGCGGTTCTCTTTTTCCCAGGTAATCAGCGTGGCGTTGGTGATAAGCATTTATCCTACTCCAAATTGACGAGGATCCGGCAGAGGCACGCCGCTGGCTTCCAGTTCCCACAGAACATGGAAAATGGCTTCCCGCAGCGTGGCATCGCCGCCGTACATACCTTGATATAGCGCGCTTAGCACTTCTTCGTTTGGGCGCTGGCGCAGGTAAGCCAGAGATGAGATTTGTTCTTCTTCGCGGCCATTTTTCAAAGCCATAAGCAAGAGATCGGTGGCGGGTTTGCCAGGCGATATGCCCATACCTTGCTTGCCAGCAAAAGCGATCAGCCAGGGAGATTCGGAAGGCGGCGGCAACGGTGAAGGGAGATAGGCGCGCGCAAGTTGCCGGTTTTCCAATACTTCAGTGGCAGAGGCGCGCACAATCCATTCTTTGTCTTCCACCTGCATTATGGCTAACAATTCGTCGGTCCAGGGCTGGCCGACACGCCCCAACCCATAGACCACCGCATGACGGACGAGCAGATCATTGACTGTCGCGCCTTCTTTGAGCATGGCTTGACCGTCCTGGGGATGATTTGCCAAAGCTTCGGCGGCGTAGCGGCGCAAGTTTTCGTTTCCGTGCAGCAGGGCCGAGCCGACGCAATCAATCGCCGGCGTCGTACCGATGGCTGTCAATCCCAGGCAGGCAGCCCGTTGGACATTGGGGCTGGGATCGTTGAGTAGATCGGCCAGATCTTCGACAGCCTTGTTATCCTGGATCGCCCCGCTTCCGAGCGCAGCCAATTGGATGACTTCAGGCGCGGCCGCCTTGAGGAGCTGGCGGAAAAGGGCGGCTGTACCTGGGTCCTGGCTTTGAACAAGCGCAGCCAGAGCCTGACCGCGCAGAGCGAGGGGCAGGTCGTTTTCTTGCAGGAGACCGGCCAGCTTTGCCATGACTTGCCCACGCCACATCGTCCCGACACTTGCACCTGCTGCAAGTGCAGGTGTGTCCTTGCGGGAGGGAAATTGGCTGGGAGACTGGCGCAGCCAACGCGCAACTGCCAGCAATTTGCCCTCCAGAGGGCGTTCAGGGGTCGCGGTCAGGCATTCGGCCAGCGCGGTCACATCGCGGTGGGCGGCCAGGTATAGTAAAGCGAGCTGCTTGCCGCTCCAGTTTGGTTGTTCCAGGATCATCTCAGTGCGGTAATTGACCAGCGCTTTTCCGCCCAGGAAGCCGGCGAAGAGCGGATGCGTGAAGCGCATCTGATCCTTGCGGTGTTGGCTGAGCATCCCGCTGGCGGCCATCTTCTCAAGGACGCCTGGCTTGGAGGCGGCTTTCTCCTGTTTATGCGCAGCACCCTTCGACAGGCTCAGGGCAGCGCCTACTCGGCGCGCCTGGCGACTCTTTCCGGGCTCACTGCTTTCATCGCTCGTATCGCTTTCGGCCGGTTCATACCCCAACGGGGCATCATACCCCAACGGGGCATCATACGACTTTATCCACTCGCGCGCCTGGCGGGGATCGAAGACTGGTTTTTGAGCCAGGTTGATTTGCAGGGCGAGCAATTCCAGCGCTGCCGCGGGTGTGTCCGCAGGGGTCAAGCGGCGGATGTGGGCCTGGATACCGTCCAGCGGACGCGGCCCGCGCACGTCGCCGGCGTAAGCTGCCCAGGCCTGGAGAGTCAACTCGAGCGGCGTCAGGCTGACCTTGTCCGCATTCAGCCATGAGTTGAGCAGCAGCGGCTCCACTGGCTGCGCCCAGCCTTCGCCGGCCACGTAGCGCGACCAGAGTTCGCTCCATTTATCCAGGAATTCGGCGCGCTGGTTGGAATTCCAGGCTGCCACGCTGAAGGGGATGAAATTCAAGTCCAGCAGCCCGTCTGCGCAGCACCTACTCGGCAGGCATTCTGGACAGGCAGTCGTGACGAGGCGCGTCGCGGGATAAGCCTGTTTGAGCTGATTAAGGTAATCGGCCGCGGCTTTTATTTCTTCTGGTGGAAGTTCATCCAGCCCATCCAGGAGGAGAAGGGCGCGCCCTTCACGAAAGGCCTGTCGAATGAAATTCGCCAGTCGCGGCAGGTCAATGAGTGACGCGCGCTCCTCAAGCATCTCGATTATTGGGTTGAGCAATGCAACCGGGTTTTTCAAAGGCAGATCCAGGTCGGCAACGTGGAGGAGGAAGGGCAGGCAATCAACCGGCAGGCCGGAAGACGGCTCCCGGCGCGCGACCTGGGAGGCAAGCTGCGCCAGGGCGACGGTCTTCCCGCAGCCTGGGTGCCCCACCAAAACCAGGTCTGAGCCTCCCGACAGCGCTTGGGAGAGAGGCATTGTCGGCGCGTGATAAATAGCTGCCAACTCCGGCCAGCCCGGCAGATAAGGTACGGCGAGATGGAGGATGTCTTCCGTGGATGCGGATGCGCCGCTTGCGAGGCGCGCCGGCGGAATGAGCAGGGCCGGCGGAATCAGGATTTCATCCAACGAGCAGAGCGCTGCAGCCAGGTGAAGTCCCTGCGCCTGTTGTAGGATCATTTGCCGGTAGCGCTCCTCGATGGGGTTGGCGCGGCGTGATTTTTCTTTCTTCTCTTTCCGTTTGACCTTCAGATTCTGAAGAGCTTGCGCGAATAAAGGCCGGATCGCGGCGAAGATCCACCAAAAAACAGTCGCGCTGAGAACGCCGATCCAAAAAGAGATGCGATCAATATCGGGAAAGCGGAACTGCATAAGATACTCTAGCTGCCGTATAGTATGCGCCCACAGGAGGGGCAATGCGCAATTTGGGCGGCAGAACGAGCCGCTTGCTGCTGCGCGGGCGTCAGGCCTGATCCGCAAGCCGCGCAGGTGCTATCCGAAATCCCCGCGACAGCCACGCCCCCGCGCTGTTGGCGGAGTCGGTTGTAGGTCTCGATGTATTCGGCGGGGATGGCGTTGGCGATCGCCTGCCTTTCCGCATCAAATTTTTCGATCTCTCTCTGCAGGCTGGCCTGTTCCTGGCTGAGGCTTCGGTTTCGTTCGTTCAAGCCGGACTGGGTGCCCTGAAGGGTTGCCTGCGCCGCGAGGTGAGCAGCCTCGGCCTCCTCGTCGGCAAGCATGGCTTCCAGTTGGCGATCTTCGAGTGTGGCTAGATAGCGCTTGAGCGCCGCCGCTTCGTTTTGCAGTTCCTGGAGTTCTTTGGGGTTGTGGATCTGGCCGCCGTACAGGCTGGCTTCTGTCTGCTCGATTTTTATCTGCTGGCCGCGGACTGCCGCCTCGGCTTGACGGAGACTCCGTTCGGCGGACAAGCGGTTCTTTTCTGCGGCCTCGGCCTGCTCGCGCGCCACTCGAAGGGCCTCATCGTTCTCCAATATTTCCTGGATGGCCTGCAGGCGGGTCAGCGCCCGGGTAGTCTGGCTGTCGGTCTGTTGAAGACGGTAGAGGCTCAAGGTTTGGTTCATGTCTTGATTATATTGTCTTATCGCGCGGGCAGGTTGAAATAATTGTAAATTGCCCTGGAAAGATCGGCATACATTTTGGAGACCTGATCCCAAACGATCTGGGTTGGATGGTAAACATAAATGGCCAGGATGTAGTTTCCACTGGGGGTGTAGACGATGGCCGCGTCGGAGACATTATGGATGACGCCGCCTGGATCGGTCACCCAACCGTGTTTGTGGGCGACAGCAGTCCCTTCGGGAACGCCAGCCTGGATCAAGACCCCGATTTTATCCTCTTTCAGATATTCGACCATTTGCTGGCATGAGATCTGGTCAATTTGAGCGGGGAAAGCGGCCAACAGTGTCCCGCCGCCGGTTTGGGCGCATTGATAGATATCTTCCAGAAGCGCTCCGATGTCGGAGGTAGTGGTTTGGCTGTAAAAATCGGGATCGGTGCTTATGTCGGTGCGCTGATTGGCAGGTGTGCGGAAGACTTGCAGAACCGGTGCGCCTTCGTAGAAATAACCCGCCAAAAAAGTGTTTTCCAGCCCCAAGGCCTTCATCGTCTCCGAGACGACCAACGGCCCGCGCGCCTCGTCTATCACTCTCATCAGTGCATCCGAAGGAGGGTTCTCGGACTTCTTGATCATGTCCAGCATCAGGTTGGCAGTCTGCTCGTCCAATCGGCCATCGAAACGCCGGAAGGCCGCAACCATGATGGGAATTTTGATCGTGCTGGAAGCGGTGAAGGCTATATCCGGGTTGACTGGCAGGTTCTCGCCGGCCATGTAGGCAAAGTGCAGCTCTTCCGCGCTTTGCAGGTCGCGCAGGTACATGCCGACAATCCCGTCGAAACCGTTCTGGGCGATGATCCCCTGGAGGAGCAATTGCAGGTTTTGTAAGGATGGGCGGCCTGGCGCGGTGCGCACCGGCGCAAGCATAACGACGCGCTGACTGGGAGAACGCATGGCGCCCTCGATCAGGATTACCGCGCGGCCAATGTCTATTGTCTGGCCTGGCTGGCCGGGCAGGAATTCAGTGCTGCCTGGGATGGGTTGCGCCGGAATAGGCGGCTGGTCGTAACGCGCCGCTATTTCGCCCTTTAAATAGGCGCGCAGGCGTTCTTCCGAATATGTGGCGAGCAGTGGCACATCAGACGTCGCTGTCTTTCTATTCCACAAGTAGTCCCAGAAGCCGACCCAAAAGGATGCCCCGGTGCGCTGAATGTCAGCCGCGGCGAGCATACTTTCAAGTTCAAGGTGAAAACCGACCAGATTGGATTCAAGTTGGATGATTGCTTCCCCATAATGTATTTCCACCGGTAAGGAATAGACCTGCAACAGTCGTTGGGCGGCCGCTTGCGGGTCCAACCCGCCAACAGGCACGCCGGCGATGACCATTTGAGGCGAATAATTACTTCTTAGACGGCTGTACTGTACAAGCGTGATGACCGTCAAGATAATGGCAATCGAGCTGAAGAATAAAGTTACTATGCGTAGGTAAATGGAAGAGCCGCGGTTTCTCACATTGCCTCCAGCGGAACGAGGTTGTTGCTAAGGCGGTAGTATAACACACTCATATAAAAGCAATTGTGCTACAATCGGTGAAGGCTTACACAAGCTGTGCGACCAAATTTCTCTATAACGAGGTTACAACTATGCTTCGTTCTTTTCTGATTTACCTTTCAAAAGCTGACTGGGCGCAGAAATTAATGACCCGCTGGAAGTTTGCCTGGAAGGCCGCTTCCCGCTTTGTGGCCGGCGAAAAGATCGAGGACGCGATCCGCGTCGTGCGCGAACTCAACGCCCGGGGGATCAATGCCACGCTCGACCATCTCGGGGAGCATACCTCGACGCCCGAAGAGGCAAAACAAGCAACAGAGGATATTCTGGAGGTCATTAACCAAATAAGTTGTTGTGAAGTACGCTCGAATGTCTCCATCAAACTGACACAGATCGGCCTGGCATTGGACGAGAGACTGTGTGCGGAAAACCTGGAGCGTATCCTCGAAGCCGCCAGGCAGAATAGCAACTATGTCCGCATTGACATGGAGGACACGCCCTATACGGACAAGACCATCCGCCTCTACCGGCAGATGCGTCAGAAAGGCTATAATAACGTCGGCATGGTCGTACAGTCGTATCTTTACCGCACCGAGGCCGATACCCGCGCCCTGCTGGCCGAGGATACGCGCTTTCGCCTGGTCAAAGGAGCATACAAGGAGCCGCCTGAACTCGCCTATCCCAAGAAAGCGGATGTGGATGCCAACTTTGATTTGCTGACCAAGATCACGATTGATGCCGCGCTGGCCGCCGGTTCCCCCACCATAAGCGCGGACGGGCGCATCCCACCCATCCCGGCGCTGGGTACGCATGACGCCAAACGCATCCAGTTTGCCAAGAAATATGCCGGGAAGATCGGGTTACCCAAGAATGCCCTGGAAATCCAAATGTTATTTGGCATCCGCCGCGATTTGCAGGAGCAATGCGCACAGGAGGGTTACCCGCTGCGGATTTACGTTCCCTATGGAACGCATTGGTATCCTTATTTCATGCGCCGCCTGGCTGAGCGGCCGGCGAATGTCTGGTTCTTCATATCCAATTTCTTCCGCAAATAAAAATAAATATGCTCGAATTTCCGCTTGCCCTGGTGACCGGCGCGGCGCAGCGTCTCGGACGTGCCTTTGCGCTCGCGCTGGCTCGTCAGGGATATGCCATCCTGCTGCACTATCACTTGTCTGTCGAGGATGCAAACGAGGCCGCTTCTGAAATCCAGTCCCTCGGCGTGCCTGCCTATCTCGTCCAAGCCGACCTGACCAATACCACTGATCTCTACTCTCTGTTCTCCACTCTCGATAAACTTCCCCATCCGCTGAAAGTACTGGTCAACTCGGCCGCGCTCATGCCGCGCGGCGATGTTCGCACTCTCTCCGCGGCTGATTTCGACTCGGCCCTCGCCCTGAACTTGCGCGCCCCGTTCCTTTGTGCCCAAGAGGCCGCCAAACGAATGCCGGCTGGCGGATTGATCGTCAACGTGAGCGATGTCGGCGCGCAGAAGACCTGGAGCGGGTTTCCCGCCTATACGGTCAGTAAAGCGGCGCTCGAGGCGCTGACCCGCCTCCAGGCGCGTTCGCTGGCGCCCAAGATCCGCGTCAATGCCATCGCCCCGGGTTTGGTCTTGCCTTCCGACCTGGTTTCAGAGGAGGAATGGCAGCGGCTGGTGGAGCGTTTGCCTTTGAAACGTCCCGCCTCGCTGAATGAAATCGCCTCCGCCCTCGAATTTCTGCTCAAAAACGAGTATATTACCGGGCAGACCATCGTTGTGGATGGTGGTTATTCGTTATTGTAATTTCGCTACCGTACATTTTCGTTTGAGCGGGCAAGTTTCAACCGAGTAGGCCTTCGGCGCGAATGACGCGAATAAGCGAATTTCGCGAATGTTTTCTGGGTTTTATTCGCGTCATTTGCCCATTCGCGGTATTCGCGTTATAAAGATATGCGGTAGAATCAAGTTTTAGGAGAAGACGATGCCAGAATCCTCAACATTTCTTGCCGAACGACTGCGCGCCGAAGGCGAAAAAACCGCCGCCTTCTTCGCCGCGCTGAACACTGACCAGTGGCAGGCGAGGGTCTATACCGAAAACACTGAATGGCGCGTGCGGGATGTCCTGGCGCATTTCATTTCGGCGGAAAAGTCATTCATAATCAAATGCACTCCCGTGATTTGCGCCGCGTACTGAAAAATGGCCCGTAGCCTCCTTCGTCTCTCCCGTCCCCTTCACCTGCTCCTCGCCGCGCTGACCTACCTGCTCGGCGCGGGTGTCGCCCGTTATCTTGGCATCCACCTCAACGGCGGCGCTTTCTGGTTGGGCCTCGTCTGGGTCATGCTGATCCAGATTGCGGCCTATCTGCTCGCCGAATACTTCCGCCGCCCGTTCGAACCGGTGAGCGAAGCGGATACCCCTGCCCAACGACTGCGCTTGCGCACACTCCTCCTGCAAATCTCCGCGGCTGCCCTGACACTGGTCGCCGCGTTGACGGTTGTGATGCTCCGCAGCCGCTTCATCACCCCCACCTCCGCCATTTTCCTGGCGTTGATTTTTCTGTTGCTCATCGCTTTCGCTGTGCCGCCATTGCGACTGGTCAACGCCGGCTTCGGTGAATTTGCGCTCGCGATCCTATTCGCCGATTTCATCCCGGCCCTGGCTTTCCTGCTCCAGGCGGATGAGTTTCATCGTCTCCTGCCGCTGGTCAACTTTCCATTGACGCTGCTCGCCCTGGCCTATTTTCTGATTTTGGATTTTCCTTCTTTTGCCTCCGACCAGAAATATGGCCGAAGTTCCCTCCTCATCCGCCTGACCTGGCCGCGCGCCATCCCGCTCCATCACATGCTATTGCTCGCCGCTTACACGCTATTTGTCGCCGCGCCATTGTTCGGCTTTCCCTGGCGGCTGCTCTGGCCGGTCTTCCTGACCCTCCCGTTGGCCGCCTACCAGATCTTCATGCTGCGCAACATTGGCCTGGGCGTGAAGCCCCTCTGGACCATCCTGACTGCCACCGCCTCCGCCACCTTCGGCCTGACCGTCTATTTACTCACCCTCACCTTCTGGATCCGCTGACTTTCATCTTTCATCCTTCATCTTTCATCTTTCATATCTCCCCATGCCCGAATTCCTCACCCTCCTCTCTCCCGACGAAGCCCGTTCCCTGCTCTTCCGCCACTTGCCGGACCTTCAGTCGGCCGCGGAAAAACTGGAAACCCATCTGGCGCTCGAGCGCGTCACTGCTGCGCCTGTGCGCTCGCCGCACCCGCTGCCCGAATTCCCGCGCAGCACGGTGGATGGCTACGCGGTCCACGCCGGGGACACCTTTGGCGCAAGCGACAGTTTACCAGCCTATTTGAAGGTTATTGGCGAAGTACCGATGGGCGACGAAGCGCAGTTTACGCTCGCGCCCGGCGAGGCCGCCATCATCCACACCGGCGGGATGTTGCCGGAGGGGGCCAACGCGGTCGTCATGCTAGAAAATACGCAACATGTTCAGCGTGAAGAGCGAAAAGAACGCGGAGAGAATAATAACTCCCCCGGCTCCTGCGTCCGGGGCAGGTGTGCGTTGGAAATCGAGGTTTTGCGGGCTGTGGCCGATGGTGAAAACACCCTCCGCGTTGGCGAGGACGTAACCGAAGGTCAGATTGTCATCCCCGCCGGGGCGCGCATTCGCCCGGCGGAAATTGGCGGCCTGATGGCACTCGGAATCACCCATCTGCGCGTAGCCACGAAGCCAAAAGTTGGCATCATTTCAAGCGGAGATGAAATTGTCCATCCAGAAAGTGATCCGCGTCCCGGTCAGGTGCGCGATATCAACTCTTATACGCTGGCCGCGTTGGTGACACGCGCCGGCGGCGCGCCGGTTTTATATGGCATTGTTGCGGATAAACTGGCTGCGCTCAAGACCCTCGCGGCGCGTGCGTTGACCGAATGTGACTTGGTGGTGATCACCGCCGGGTCTTCGGCCAGTGCCCGCGATATGACCGCCGAGGCGATAAGCTCGTTGGGTAGCCCGGGTGTGCTGGTGCATGGCGTCAACATCCGCCCCGGCAAGCCGACCATTCTGGCGGTCTGCGACGGCAAGGCGCTGATCGGGCTGCCGGGTAACCCGGTCAGTGCGCTGGTGGTCGCCTGGCTGTTCGTCGTACCGCTGATCGAGCGATTGCTTGGCCTGCCCATTGACCGCCCACGCACGACTCTGATGGCGAAACTGACCATCAACATCCCCTCCCAGGCTGGCCGCGAAGACTGGGTGGCAGTGAAATTAACGCCACGCCTTGAGCAAAGCGGCAGCGAAATCACAGGGTGGCTGGCCGAGCCGGTCTTCGCGAAGAGCAACCTCATCTTCTCCCTGGCCGCCGCGGATGGTCTGCTGCGCATCCCGCCGGATGCCACCGGCCTTAGCGCGGGGGAGGTAGTGGAAGTGGTGTTAATGTAAACCCTCGCTGGACTGTTTTTCTGCTACAATTGTTTCATGGCGACAGTTTTCCCGCAAATGGAAGAGCAAGTGGTGGCTGAATTGGCGCAGTTTGGCGTGCGCTACCTCTCGCGTCAGAGCAGCCCAGGGACGGTGTTTCCCCGCGCTCCGCAGGATTTTCTGGCGGCGCTGGTGCGGCAACCTTCCAGCCGGGTGCGCTCTGCGGTGATCGCGCTCCTGCTGGCGCGCCCGGATTTTGCATCGTACATTCCGGCTGCGCTCCAGCAGTTGACAGCCCCGGAAGCACAGACATTGAAATTCTTTTACACTGCAGCAGTTTATTTGCAAGGACAATATGCGGATGCCTTGAAATTATTTCTCGGCGAAAAGTGGCGGCAATTACCCGACCTGTACTCGAAGGAATTGGGGGTAAGCGGGGATACGCCTGCAACGCGCATGAAAGCGCTGGCGCGCTTGCATGCCCAAAAGACCGGAGAATTTCTTAATTGGGCGGGAACGTACGAAAACGCGGCGCGCCATTTGCTGCGGCGCTGGGAAATGGAGCGGACATGGAAACAGTAACATCAGCGGCCCTGAAGATGTTTTTTGAAAGCGGAACAGCGCTATCGTTTCGTGGGTCGCTATGGGAACTTGGAGGTTTACATCTTCGATCTGTACGGCATCGCCTTGAGCAAGATTGCACGTGGTTTTGAGTCGGATTTGGAAGATGTGGAATTCCTGCTGAATCGCAAGTTTATTGACTGGAAAACGCTGGAAACGTATTTCCAAAATATTTTGCCGCGTGCGGCGAGTTCTGACATTGACCCGAAAGAATTTCAACAGTATTTTGAGACTCTCAAGCGAAAAATGGCTCAACCTTGACGTCATCATCCGCATCCCGCCGGATGTGACCGGTCTCAGCGCAGGGGAGGTAGTGGAAGTGGTGTTGAGGTAGATGTGTGGATAAATGGTACCAAAAGCCATTCGCGTAACTGATAGGAGGCCGAAATGGACATTTCTATTGTTGAAAAAGTAGTTGAACAATTGAAGCCTCTGCCACAAGAGTTGCAGTGGCGAGTCTTGGAGTTTACGCGTGCGCTGGCAGTCTCTACCCCACATGGAGTTGCTGGCGTGCAATTGCTCCGTTTCGCTGGGGCCATTCCGCTGGATGATGTCAAAATAATGCGCGAATCAATCGAACAAGGATGCGAGCAGGTGGATGTCAATGAGTGGTAAATGTCTGCTGGACACCAATATTGTTATTGCGTTATTTGCAGACGAAGCGGCAGTCAAAGACAATCTCGCAAAGACCGATGAAGTCTTTGTCCCCAGCGTTGTGATTGGCGAACTGTGCTATGGCGCGCATAAATCCGCGCGGGCAAAGGAAAACCTGGCTCGCATTGACGATTTCGCCGCCAGCAGTGTCGTATTGGGATGCGATATCGAGACCGCCCGCGCGTATGGTGAAATCAAGAACGTCTTGCGCATCAAAGGTCGTCCCTTGCCTGAAAATGACATCTGGATTGCCGCGATTGCCATTCAGCACGATTTGACGCTTGTCTCACGCGATACCCACTTCAATGAAATTGAAAACCTGAAAGTAACTGTCTGGTAACAGAATACCCCATGTCCATCTACCTCCACGACATCCCCCTCCCCGAAGCCAAAGCCTGCCTCCAATCTGCGTTGGAACAGGCCAATCTCTGGCGCGTGCTCGGCGCGGAAACCATCCCGCTCGATGAAAACGCCCTCGGCCGCGTGCTGGCTGAACCGGTCTGGGCGAAGATTTCTTCCCCTCACTACCACGCCTCCGCCATGGACGGTTTTGCCGTCCGGGCGGAAGATACTTCCGGCGCGCAGCCCTCCACGCCGATTCAGTTATCAGTGACCAGTGATCAATCATCAGTCCAGGCGGCGTACGTTGACACCGGCGACCCGCTGCCGGACGGTTTCAACGCGGTCATCCCGATCGAGAACGTCGAATCGCTTGACCTCGATGGGAATCTTACCTCCGTCCTCCGTCAACCGTCCTCGGTCCGAATCCGTGCGGCGGTCACGCCCTGGTCGCACGTCCGCGCGCTGGGCGAGGATATCGTCGCCACGCAGTTGGTGCTGGCCGCCGGTCAGATGCTGCGGCCGGTGGATTTGGGCGCAATCGCCGCAGCCGGTCATGAGGCAGTCAAAGTCGCTCGCAAGCCGCGCGTCGCCATCCTGCCAACCGGCACAGAGCTTGTCCCTATCGGCAGCCAGCTCAAGGCGGGCGACATCCTGGAATACAACTCAGTGGTGCTTGCTGCGCAAGTCAACACCTGGGGTGGGGAGGCGCTGCGCTTTCCGATCACACCGGATAACTTCGAGGCTATCGTGGAAAGTGTGCAGGCCGCCGCGCGCGACTTCGACCTGATCCTGCTCAACGCCGGTTCCTCGGCTGGGGCGCAGGATTTCTCGGCCAAAGTGGTCGAGAAACTCGGCACGCTGCTGGTGCATGGTGTGGCGGTTAGACCGGGACATCCGGTGATTTTAGGTGTCATCAGAAACGAGAAACGAGTAATGAGTAAGAAGTCACTCAGCACTCATTTCTCGTCACTTATCCCCATCATTGGCGTTCCCGGCTACCCCGTCTCCGCCGCATTGACGGCTGAAATCTTTGTCGAACCCATGCTGGCGAAATGGCTGGGGAGGCGACCGAACGAACTGCCGACTGTATCCGCCACACTGACCCGCAAAGTCACCTCGCCGGGCGGGGACGATGACTATATGCGCGTGGCGGTCGGGAAGGTGGGCGAAAGGATACTGGCTGCGCCGCTGGCGCGCGGGGCAGGCATCATCACCTCGCTCGTCCGCGCCGACGGGCTGGTCGTCTTGCCGCGCGGCGTTCAAGGAGCGGAAGCAGGTGAGCAAGTGGAGGTACAGCTTTACCGCTCGAGAGCTGACCTCGAGCGGACGATCTTCTGCATCGGCTCGCACGATATGAGTCTTGATCTGCTCGCCCAGTTCCTGGCGGAGTACGACCGGCGCCTGGCTTCAGCTAACGTGGGCAGCCTGGGCGGGCTGATCGCCCTGCAGCGCGGCGAATCGCATCTGGCCGGTTCACACCTGCTCGACCCGCAGACGGGTGATTACAACCTTTCGTATATCCGCCAATATTTGCCCGGCGTGTCAGTGCGGGTGTATGGATTCGTCGGTCGTGAGCAAGGCTTGATCGTGCGCAAGGGAAACCCGAAGGGTATTAAAAACCTGGGAGACCTGACCCGGCCCGAGTCCCATTACGTGAATCGTCAACGCGGGGCCGGGACGCGCGTCCTGCTGGATTATCATTTGAATCGCCTCGGCATATCCAAAGGGTCAATTCAAGGCTACAATCAAGAGGAATACACACACCTTGGCGTCGCCGCGGCCATCGCTTCGGGACGCGCCGATTGTGGCTTGGGGATACCCGCCGCAGCCCAGTCGCTGGATTTGGACTTCGTCCCCCTTTTCCAGGAAACCTATCAATTGGTTGTCCCCAAGCGATTCAGTGAGAGCACGTTACTTGCGCCATTGTTCGATGTGATTGAAAGCGAAACTTTTCAGCGCGCCGTATCTGCTATGCCTGGGTATAATGTGAGTGAAATGGGTAAACTTGTTGCGGAGCTGTAAGATGTGTCGTGCACTCGTGATTGACGATAACCGCCAGACAGCCGAAACATTGGTTCAGATGCCCGGTCTGCCGAAGGCCTACTCGGTGGAATATCCAGGCGCGTATGGCGCTTTCCCCGAGCGCCGGGATAACTATCCTGCAGGAAAATATTCCCCAGATGATTTTTCTGGATATAAATATGCCTGGGGTCTCCGGGTTCGAGGTACTGGCTTATCTGCGCCGGGAGCCGCGGCTGATGCAAGTGCCCGTGGTCATCTGTGGCTGAGCAGTTACGTTTATCCTTGTAAGAACCGGATGAAAACCAGGATCCATAGACCAACCACTGCGGCAAGAGTCTCCGGCAGGGAAGAGACAATTGCGAGCAACGCGCCAACCCAGGAATGAAAGAGAACATAAGGCGAGAGGCAAGGCGATGCGCCCATAGCATATTCGATCTTGCGCTTGCGGATGGAGGCGATGAGCAGCGCCAGGCCCACCGGAATGGACATCGGCCACAGACTGGCGTTCCACCATTCGCCCAGCTGCCTGAGATAGCGGAGGGGCCAGAGACCAAAAATTACCAACGAGAGCAGGGTCGTCAAGGTCGCCGGGCCAAACACGCGGACAATCTCCAAAAACTTTCCTTTGCGCCAGGCTTCAACTAACCAAAACAGTCCGACTGCCGCGCCAACTTGTGGCTTGATGACGATGAAAAATAGGCCGATCTGCGGCGGAAGAATGAAACCAAACGCAGCCAGCCAGTCAATGTTACCGTTGAGTAAACCATGGAGAACGGGAGGCGAGACGAGGAACACTCCCAGGGCTAGAGGCTGAGCCTTGAGCCGGTGGGCGGTGTAGGCCAATGCAAGCAGGCTCATTATCAGTAAGAGAGCCCTCCCCACATTTTCCGGTAAAAGCGCCAACGGGAGCAGGGGTAGAATTGCCCAAGGCGCATTGAGAAAACCATCTATGTTGAAAGGAGATCGCCCGGCCAGCACCTCGTGGGCTGCGGGACGAAAAGTGTTGTGCCAGTCAATCGCTGGAGGCAGGGTGTAACTCATCGCCGCAATCAGCACCATCAGGCCAACGGCAATGATGACTGCGCGCAGGATTGGGTTGGAAAAATCAAAGCGGCGAGTCATGGATTGTCCTTGGGCAGGGGATATAACCGGTAGCTTCCGCCAATTTCTATCGGCGACGGAAGGGTGTTGAATAAATTCTCCAGTTTCGCCCAGTCTTCTTCGATAAAAAAGTGCGAACCTTCCTGACGAATGAACTTTGCTCCCGCTCGATGATAAAGCAGATGTGTGTATCCCTCCAACCGCCAAGATTCCAGAATGGCCTGCACGCTGCTGTACAGGCGGCTATCATGGAACCAGCGGTCAATGACCTCGTCGCCGTCGCAACGCGGCAGACAGTAAAGTTCGCGTGTCTCCCACAGCATCAGGGTCCTTGCATCCGACGGCAAGGCGTTGACCGCCTGCATTGCCGCGAAATAATCGCCCAGGTTATTAGCCAAGTATTCGGTATCTGTCTGGTAACCAGGTAGAATCAGGATCGGATTTTTGATAAGCCAATCGGCGGCTGTCTGGAAGGTGGTGGACCCCAGGGCAAGCAGGAGCAGCGATCCGGCGAGGCGGCCAAAACGAATGCCTTGCGCCTGCTGGCGGCACAGAGCATCGTAACCGGCTGCGCTCAGCACAGCCCAGGCCGGGAACATGGCGAAGTAGAGCCGCGTCTGAATGAGAAGACCGGAGAGGCGGCTGGCGATGGCCCAGGCGAGCAGTCCAGTGACGGTGACTGCCGCTGCGACTTTGATTGTGTCTTGCTCAGACTTGCTGCGTGTGCGCCATCCCATCCAGGCCAGCAGGCTCAATCCGAGCAACAAAGGCCCGATGGAAGCGGAATAACCCGTCTTCCCTTCGATGCCCCAGACGGTCGCCTGCCAGGGCAGGATGAGCATCTCGCGCCAGTCTTTATAGATCGGATTGTCCTGATAGAAATGCAGGCGGAATTCATCCATCGCACCTGACGGATAAAGTAATGGATAGAAAGGATTGCCGGTGGCAAAAGCATTCTTCACCAGCCAGGGAGTCATCGCCAGGAAGGCACAAAGAGAGAAACGGATGAGCGCAGATAGCGTTTTTCGAACGCCGTTCTCTCTGGTTTTCAGCAGGATGACTACCAAACCGCCAAGAAGAATAATTCCAGCTGTATATTTGATTGCCAGGGTTAATCCAGCGAAGAGACCTGCCAGGGCAATGCTTTTATGCGCTTTGCTGGTCATCCAGTCATCCAATGCGATCAGTGTGGCCATCCCATAGAGCATGGCAGGCCATTCGACATAGCCAGAGGCAAGCGATGCCATCAAGGTTTCTCCGGCGAGTACCGCTGCGATAGCCGCGTATCCGGCCTTCGCGCCCAGTTTATCCTTTGCATAGTCAAAAAGAGCAATCAGAGTCAGGAATCCCATGGCCCAGCTAAGCAGCGGAGCGGATTCCAATCCGCTAAACATCATTACCAGTGTGTAGAGCACCTCAGACTGTTCGGGCATACCCCAGAACATGGTATATGGTAAATAGGTAACTCGGCCGGTGAGCAGGTAAGCGCGCGGGATGGCAAGATGGTAGGTCAGGGCATCGAATGCCAACGGGGGAGCCAAGGCGATGAAAAAGGTACAACCAAGAAGAATGAACGCAGCCAGTAAAACGGCCTTTCCAAAGTGACCGGCGTTGCGCCAGTAAGTATCGATCTCTGCCCAGGCTTGCCACCAAGATAGAATATCCTTTCGAAGTAAAATGCCAGCCGCCAGCAAGGACGAGGCAAAGAGCCACCACAGTAATCCGAGCGAAGCGCCTATGACCAACGTTGCGACGCCGAGGATAGCCAGACCCAGCGCGGATTGGATGACCGTCTGCTGGAGGAGTTGGCCTGTGCAGCCACGCAGAAGGCGATAGCCCAATCCGCCCGCAAGGGAGACAATGACGCCAACGATAACAATCTGCCAGATTGCTTTTGAGATTGGAAGCAGTTCATTCAGGGTAAATGGCTTATGCATGTAGGCGTAGCCGATGAAGACTGCTAACAGCCAGAGAACTCCGATCAATCCATACACAAGGGAGCGATAGTTTTTTAGCGACTGTCTCATTTTTTCACCCTGTAGATGATGATGGTTTCGTCCTGGTAAACTGGTTTCAGGGATGGAGCAGGCTGAAAGGCCGCACCAACGGCCGAAAGATTCTTCTCATATGGCCCATAGATGACCCATTGCACACTCGTTGAGTCCAGCCAGCCAGCGTCAGATTTCCCGTTGAAATACAGCCAAGCCTGATGGGCTTTCATGTTGTAGTCGATTGTTTCCATTGAATGCCCGAAATAGACTCGCAGTCCGGTGTGTGCGGCGACAATCTGGCTGGTGGATTCGGAGGCCAGCACCACGTCATCTGAAGAAGCATTGTCACCCAGCCAGTGAACAGCCTCCTTCAGTGTCTGCGGGTAAGAAAAATTCATGGGGTAGTGGAGAATGTCCAGTGTCGAGCGCAGGCTTAAGATAAGGGAGGTGAGAGCCGTCAGAGAAATGAAAAGTGCTGTGTAAAAGGCCTGCCGTGAGACCAACGAACGCCGCCCGAAAATGGTCTTCAGGCCCAGGGTGGCGAGAATGGCCAACGGTAGCGTAAAGGCATGCAGGAATCGGCGTTGGATGGCCATCGGCAGGTAGGCCAGCGTCAGGGCGGCGATCACCCACAAGATGGCCATAGCCGGCTTCGGGTCCCGCGAACGTACCGACTGGAGCGTGCCAATCACTGCCAGCGGCCAGAACAGTCCAAATCCCCATAGGTAGTAAACGGGCGGCGGAGAGAGTGTCAAGTTTTGGGCGGCGAACTGACTCCAGAGCGGGTCGTGGATGAGAATGTTCGATGTGTAAATAAGTAAAGGAATTTGGGCCGCAGCGATGAAGGCCAACCCGGCGATTTTTCGCCATTGGACGCGCTTTTCGGCGCAGCAGGTGAATAGCAGCGCGCCGAGCATGGCTGCATTGGCCAAGACGAAGGCGATGGGGTTAATGAGTTGAGTGAGAATGGCGGCCAGGGCAATGAAAGCAACGGCGAATCGGGATTTGCCTCGAAGATAATCCAGGAAGGTTGTTAATACGGTGGCCAGCAACGCGGTGACGGCAGAAAAATGCGGGAAGAGCATCAGGCTGAAAAAGATATAGCCGTCTATCAGCCAGAAATCCACTGGCGAGATGTGCGGGTCGGGAATCCAGCCGAGAGACATTTGCAGCCAGCCAAAGCCGGCTCCGGTCGTGGCGAGCAGGAAGGCTGTCCGCCGCCACTTGACTTCGGGAAAAATCCGACTGGCAAGTTGATAGACCGCGGCCAGAGCCAGCAGGCCAAAAACCCAACGCGCCAGTTGAAAAGCCATTTCAGGTTCGAGATGGAGGAGACGGGTCAGGTGCCCCAGGGCGATATAGAACAATCGAATGTAGACCGCCCGGTGAGGTTCGGCGGTGAAGTGCAGGGAGTAAGCCCAATCGCCCTGCATCCCGGCCTGCATCATGGTAAGATGGACAGCGTAATCCTGCTGGTCGTAAAACGTGCCGATGAATACACGGCCGGGGGGTTGGGTCAGATAACCAACCCAGATGGGTATTGAACTGATTACCAGGATCGAGAAGGGAGCGAGCAACACCCAGGCCCATTCTCTGACCTTTTCCAGCGGCGGCTCGAAAACATGGCGAAAGAAAAAGCGTTTCATGGACTGAATGCGCCTCAACGCGTGAATAGATAAACCTGCACGTCTCCCCAGGTCTTGACTTCTTCGAGGTGATAATGCTCATCGAGCCAGACCAAATGCGGATGCATGGGCTGGCCGGCTGCCTGGTACTCGTCAATGGCGCGGGTGAAGATGACAAACCAAACGCGCGACGCGCCCTCTGTGGCAGACTCCACATCTTCGGCAACGTTCAGACTCAGGATTTGCATGGTCGCCGGTGAAAGGGTATCTGTCGCGCCCCCGGCAGGGTCCGCGATAAACTGCTGGGAAAGATCGCGGTTAAAATAGATGGAGGGCAGATAGGATAGTTTACTCGAATGGACGATGACATCGCCTGTATGGAATCTTTTGCTCAAAGATTTGTCCAATATGGCATAAGGCCCATAAGGAAAGCCGTTGTATGTGACGTGTTGATACAGTCCCATAGCGGCCGAAGCAATCACTAACGCAAACGCGGTCAATTGGATTGGGCGCGGCAGATGAGTTTTGGTCAATGCCCAGGCCAGCCAGAGACAAAACATAGCGTGCGAAGGCAGAAGCGCGCGCTCGACATAAATCGGCTGGATTTGCGAGATCAACCATAATAGAAGCGGCGGCGCGAAGGAAAGATAAGCAAGCCAAAGACCGTGATTTGCATCTGGTAACTTATGTTTCAATGTTCGACAGGTTTGATAAGCGGCTAGCGTGACCGTCAACGCGGCGAGGAACAGGCCGGGTAAAAGCCAGTCATTTGGAAGAGGCAGGTTGGGGACGTAATAAAGCAAAAGCGTGAAGAGCCGTTCTGCGCCGGGCTTTTCGATCCAAAAGCTATTTTGGATTTTAGAGAGTTGCGCCGGTAGGTGGATCAGCCACGGGGAGTAAAGGATAATCGCGGCGATTCCGGCCAAAGTCAACGCGCGCAGCGTTTTCCAGTCTTTTTGAAAAATCGGCGTGAGGGCAAGCGGGATCAAGTAAATCGCGGCCAGGTTATGTGTGTACTGTGCTAGAGCGGCGGACATGGCGAATAAAATCCATCGCTTGCGTAAAAAGGCGAACGTTGCGAGACATAGCCAAAGCGCAAGAAAGACATACATGCGGACTTCCTGCGCGTAATGCACTTGAAACGGCAGGATCGCCGCAAACAAGCTCGCAGTCAGTGCTGCGAACTGGTCGAAGAAATGTTGCGCGATAAGATAAATTAGCAGGACAATCCCAAGCCCGGCAAGGATGGAGAGCGCACGCGCTGAAATCAACGAATTGCCGAAGACTTGCATCCAACCCCACAGCATGAAATAATACGCGGGCGGATGTTCCTCCGCGGCCGAAGAATCTGTATCTGCGCTTAAAGTGCCTGCCAAAATCACAGTTGGATTATGTTGCGAGATGAGGAGAGAAAAGGCTTCATCGTACCAAATCGGGCGAGCTTCGATCCCCAGCGCGCGTATAGCCAATGCAACAGCAATGATTAAAACCAATAGAGTAGTTTGGCCGGTTTTCATCTTCTCTGCAGGATGACGGTTGTGCTGTCTGCGTAAATCACTTGCCAGTCTGCCTGGCTTTCTAGTTGCCTGACTAATTCTGAGTCCTCGGGCATGATAACCAACTGGACCTGGTACTTGCCCAGGATCTCTTCCCAGCCGTCTGCCAGGGTGACGACGGTTTCAAATTTCTGCGTGAGTTCACCTGTGACGTCGGCCATGCTATCGGCAAATATGGTTTGCTGCGGCCAAAGGTAAAAAGCGATGTAGCCGCCCCAATCGAGATTGTTGAACATCCGGCCTTCCTGTGGGTGGCTTTCCAACCAGCGCACTGCGTCCACTGGAAAAAACGATGGGCTGAAACTGTAAGTTGGTCCGGCTTTGCCGCCGATCAGGATTGCGCCAATGGCGAGAACCGTGATCACCGGCCAGACAACGCCTTTCAGCCGATTTTCGATGCGCCTCAGGATATTCTCGAGCGGTTCGATAAGTCCGGATCCCGCAATTGCACCGGTCGTCTCCGACAAAACGAAGGGGGCGACTACTCCGTAGAGATGAATGTTGCGCGCCGCCATCAGACTCATTGCGCTGAAACCCGCCAGAAGAAAAGCCTGCCCTTTGGATAGTTTATCCGCTTTGACTGAAAGCAGGACAATCGAAAAGGCTAGCAATCCAAGCAAGACGAGGAATTGTGGCTGATGGAAATCCGGCGAATTTGCTTCGTACATCCGCGACATTAGATAAATGCTTTTGACAAAGCTGAACATCGCAATCCATGGGCGGAAACCAGCGGGATTGATGAGACTAGCCAGCGCTGAAAACAATAGTCCGAACCAGATACGCCGGCCAGTTTCTAACTTAATTTTCTCGCGATCGAATAGATAATCCCAGGTCCAGCCAGCGGCGTATGCAGCCGTTACAAGAATGCCAGCGATGAATTCTCCGTGAAAATTGCTCCAAATGACCATGATGACTGGGAAATACCAGAGTGGGATTTTTTCACCGCGCGCCAGACGATCTGTCAAAACGAGCCATACTGCGAGAAGAAGCATAGAGAACAAATGAGGGCGGGTGATCCAGTGCAGTGATGTAGTCGCGGCTCCCCACGCGACAAGAAAGAGAACTGGAATCCGAATATCGAGCCGGGAAGCAAGTGAGGCGTAGAGCAGGCTGAAAGTTGACGCCAGCAGGATCGCAGACAAGATGACTATCCCCGCCAGCCCAACGTAGTTGTAAATAAGGTAAAAGACAATATCCGCCAGCCATTCGTGCGATACGTATACTCTTCCTTCGTATGGATAGACGAATAGCTCGGTTGTGGGAATTGTTCCGGTTTGCAAAATCAACTTTCCGGTCAAAAGGTGTCGCGGTAAGTCACCGTCCATATTGATCATGCGCTGTCCCAGGGCAAGGACGGCCAGGAAGATCGAAAGAAAAAGGACATCTTGCAAGCGCGGCAGGATCGATGCGGAAATTTTTGTTTTCACTTAACGCCTTTATTTTCGCTTGGTCATCAAGATGCTCAGAAAGAAACTCGAAAACAGAATTTGTATTCCGAATGAGAATAGCACTGTTCCCGGAATCACCAGCCGCATGGAAATCATTGGATCGATTGGCCCGAAGTGCCTGCTGCTCCAATATATCAGGGCGCCGATTGAACTGAAAAGCCCCAAGGCGATCATGCCAGCGCCGAGCAGCAATCCTTTTTCAAGGCTCAACATATTAAGCCATTTTTGGGTTTTGTCATCCTTTGGCATAAGTCCACTGACGATACCAAATACTTTGGCATAAAGAAAAAACAAGACCGCTTGAAGCCCCGAGATAATCAGGAATGAGGCATACATCAACGTGTTAATGTCCAGCGTGATGCTACCTATTTTTCTGGGACCGGGAAGCAGCCACGCAGAAACGAGAAGCCCGGTAATGATCAGAAAGAGTCCCGGATAAAAGAACAACCAGAGCGGGCTGTACAGCAACAGAAAACGCAAATGGCGCCAGCCATCCGACCAGGTGCGCAGGTGTGGCGGGCGGGTGCGCCCATTGGGGGACAGGATCGTTGGCACCTCTGTGACCTTTAATCCGATCAGAGATGCTTTTACGACCATTTCGCTGGCGAATTCCATGCCGGTTGTTTGCAAGTCCAAAGCGAGAATAGCGTCCCGGCGAAAACCGCGCAGGCCGCAATGGAAATCGCCGACCTGGCTTCTAAAAAATAATCTTCCCAGCCAGCTCAGCAGCGGGTTGCCCAAATAGCGATGGATGAACGGCATGGCTCCGGGTCTGATCCCGCCTTTGAAACGGTTGCCCATCACTAAATCGTATCCGGCATCCAGGGCGTCGACAAACGCTTTTAGATCGGAGAAGTCGTAGCTGTCGTCTGCGTCCCCCATGATGATGTATTTGCCGTTGGCCGCTTCGATCCCGCCGAGGAGCGCGCTGCCATAGCCTTTCTGTGGGACGTGTACAACGCGAGCGCCCGCCTGGGCAGCCAATTCCGGCGATCCGTCTGTGCTTCCATTATCGGCGACGATGACTTCGCCGGGGATGCCCTGCGTGGTTAGAAATCTCCGGGCTTTGTCAATGCAGACGGCAAGTGTCTCTAATTCATTCAGACAGGGCATCACAATTGATAAGAGGATTGGCTTTTCCATAAAGTATGAACGTTTTGATCACCGACGAGACTACACGCGTTCGAAGACAAAGAGATTGTTCAGCCCGAGCTGGAATTTTCCCCACTTCTTGAGACCAAACCCTTCTCGCTCGAAGATGTCTGGCAATTCGTTCGGGGAGAAACCATGATGTTCCTCCAGTGACATGCCGTCAACGATGTGGAGAGATGCCAGGACAGAAATAATTCGATCTACGAGTAGAGATGGGAATGTGATCACAACACGTCCGCCCGGCCGCAGCAACCGCCAGGATTCTTTGGCGACTGCCGACTTATCCGGCATGTGTTCAATGGTTGCCAGCAGGGCAATGACATCGAATGAACTTTCAGGAAAAGGCAGCCTCCCATGAAATGTCCAGGGGAAAAATTGGTGACGATCCGGGGGAGTTGTTTCCTTGTATAACGGATCTATCCCCACGCTGGGGGTGATTCTGTCTCCGAGCCACTTGAATAATTCTCCCTGGTGACAGCCAATATCCAGCACGCGGCTGTCCTCAGGTATCCAACGCGCCGCAGCGTGCATTCTCCAGGCCTGAATGAAATGGTCTCCGGCTCGCATTTTATCTAAATGGAATCAATTAATTTAATTGTTCACTGCACTTACTCCCCCAAATAATCCCGCAACTTCCTGCGGATAGTCGGGTGCCGCAGCCGGCAGAGTGCCTGCGCCTCGATCTGGCGGACGCGCTCACGTGTCACGCCCATCTTACGCCCCACTTCCTCGAGCGTGTAGGCTTGACCGTCGAGCAGGCCGTAGCGCAATTGCAGGATGCGAACTTCGCGCGGCGGCAGGCCGTTGAGCACCTCGCCCAGGTGCTCGCGCAACAGGTTGTAGGTGGCGGTGTCATCCGGTGGGGCGGCATCCTCGTCTTCGATGAAGTCACCCAGCACCGAGTCTTCCTCGTCGTCGGTCGGCGTTTCGAGCGAGAGCGGACGACGCGCCACCTGGATCATGTTCTCGACTTTCTTGGGCGGTACCTCTAGAGCGTTAGCCAATTCCTCGACGGAAGGATCACGACCCAAGCGTTGCGTCAACTGATGCTGGACGCGCAGGAGTTTGTTGATCTGGTCGCCCATGTGGACCGGAACGCGGATGGTGCGTCCCTGGTCGGCGATGGCGCGCGTCACAGCCTGGCGGATCCACCAGGTGGCGTAGGTGCTGAATTTGTGGCCGCGGCGGTAGTCGAATTTCTTGGTGGCGCGGATCAGGCCGATGTTGCCTTCCTGGATCAAGTCCAGGAAGGGGACCCCGCGCCCCATGTACTTCTTGGCCACCGAGATGACCAGCCGCGAGTTGGCGGTGATCAGGTGTTCGCGGGCCGCCCAGCCGTCCTCGATCATGCGGCGGAGTTCCAGGCGGCGGCGGATGCTGACTTTGCCGCGGGCCATTTCCTCGCGGGCGATCCGGCCGCGCTCGATGCGCTGGGCCAGTTCGACTTCTTCAACGGCGGTCAGGAGTGGAACGCGGCTGACCTCCTTCAGATATAAGCCGATGGTGTCGTCGGTATCTATGTTGGCAAGGTAGTCGTCCAGCGTAAGCTCAAGCTCGGGTTCTTCAACAACAACCAGTTCGTCTTCGGGAGGCTCGCCAGTAGGGGTATCTTCCACAAAAGGAACCCCTGCGCTCAAGAGAGCAGCAAAAGCCTCCTCCAATTGAACGACATCCTGTTCTGCTTCAGGGAAGAAATGCAGAATGTCGTCTATGGTGACATAGGTCTTCTGCCGGCCCAATGCGATCAGCCGCGCGACGACAGAATATTCTTCTTCTTCGACAATAAGTAATGGGTTTTCCATCATGTTCCTAAACTACCAAATTTTCTTTTACCGAGTAGGTGCTGCGCATGGTAGCCTACTGGCTACCATAAATCTCAAGCGTTCTTGTAAATAGAATACTCTTTTTTGAGAAAAAAAGCAACACCCTAAACAAGCCGCCACCCCTGTCGGCAGGTATGGAAACCTACCCTACAAGGGGTTCTCCGACAGCCTGCTAGGGCGTGGGTGTGGCGGGGATGGATGTTTCTGTCACCGGAATAGTTGGCGTCTCTGCGTAAGGCGGATTCCTCAGCAGCCCCAGCACTGCGTTGATTGATGATTGACTGATGACGTAAATCTTGCCTTCGAAACTGACATAATATCCGCTGCCGGTGGGCGTCAGGCCGCCAACTTCGAGGACCTTTTGCGTGTCATCGAGAAACCCGAGCGTAATGGTGTAGGCTGGCGGGTTCAAGCCGATGACATCCAATGCGGGGGAGGTCTCCAGCGTTGTCAGCACACTGAGCGCGAAGAACTGGGTCTCAGCCGCCTCGGCCTGGGATTGATTGGCTGCGGCCAGTTCGGGCTGCGAGAGCGCCCAATTTCCTGACGCATCGCGTCCCATTCGAAGGCGGTTTCCCTGCGCATCCAAAATATGAATCCTGGTCAATGCGCCATAATCTTTGGGTATTAAAAAACTGGACTTAATAGCCGTGGGCGTCGGTGCGGTCGCCTTGAGCGGGCGTTCATCCAGATAGAAAAAAGCAGCGATGACCAGCGCCAGCACAATTAACAAGATCAGGGTGGGGCGTTTGACCATCTTTAGCCTCGCACGCGGCGTTTCAGCCAGGCGGCAATTCCTGCGGCGACGATCAAGCCTGGGATGGCGCAGATCAGCATAAAACCGATCAGCAACTGAACCGTATTACTTGGCATATTCATTGTACGAGTGATCGGTTCTTTGGCCGTAAGCTGGATCAGGTTCTCCTGTTGTGCAGCCCAGTCAATGGCGTTGATGAGCATATCGCCATTGGCGTATTGGCCATAAAAGCCGTCTGACGCAAAATCAGCATCGCCGAAGACGACCAGGCGACTATTCTGGTTCGGATTTTCGGCCGCCACGCCCAGCGTGAGCGGGCCGGCGAAATCCAAGCTCGGATCATAGCTGACTTGGTTACTCTGGAGGGCATCGAAATCTGTCTCGCCCCAGGCGCGATCAATTGTGATTACCAAGGGGGTAGCATACACGCCGGAACTGGTTGTCGAAACTGCCAGACTGCGCGCGGTCGGATAAAATGAGACCAGTCTTTGCAATTTCTCGGTGATGAGATGAGGGCTGTAACTATTGGCGACGGCGACAATCGGTTGGTTCGAGTTGGGATCAATGACGATGTCATTATTGTATGTTATGCCCCAGGTATTCGACAAATAAACCGCCAGCGGGTCTGGGGATGCGCCGAAATTGGTCAAAGGTAAAGGTTCTTGCATGGCGATGAGCGCGCCGCCCCCGGCTACGAAAGACTCGATCAGCTTCACTTCCTGCGTGGATAATGGTTGTTGGGGGCCGGCGATAATGATCGCCAGGGCATCCTGGGGAATCTGGTTTTGGGCGATCAGGTTCAGGGTCTGGACTTGGTAGTTCTTGGCCTCCAGCGCGGCGCGGACCTGGGTAAAAGCCGTATCCCCGGCTTTCATGATGTCGCGTTCGCCATGCCCGGTGAGGAAATAAACGCTGCGCTCACCCGGATTCATCAAGCGGATCAACGAAGCGGTAATCTCCTGCTCGGAAGCATAAGCGACGATCTCGTGTTGCTCGCCCATCTGAAGGTAAATCTTCCCATCTCCGCTGATGCCGGCCTGTTGTGCGGCCAGTGGCTTTTGGTCCGGGTCAACCAGGGTGTAATCAAATTTACCCGCGCTGTGAGCCTTGTACCTATCCAGCAGCTCCTGCGCAGAGGTGGAAGGCGTGCGCGCGGTGTAAAAAGCGGTCGCTGTGACCGGTTGGGGGAGCGACTTCAAGGTATCCAGAGTCTCGGGGGCGAGCGAATTTTGCTTGTCCTCGGTCAGGTCCCATCGGTGGGGATTTTGGAAGGTAATGACGTTTACCACGACCAGGATGCCGAGGAAGGCGACCAGCATAATCAAGGCATTGCTTCCGTAACGCGCCTGGCGGCCGGTCAGGAAATCACGCACGCGCTGGGGCTCAAGGAGGGAATAGAGCGCCGGGCCGATAACAACCAGTCCCAAGCTGATCCAAAGTGCCAGGTTGAGCCTTTCGAAGCTTGGCGGTGTATATAATCCCATCTTGGCCAATAACTTGATCAGCAGGAGAATCCCGCTGGAGAGGATGGCGGCCAGCGACAGCCACAAACCCAGGGGGGCATATTGGCGCAGATCAATTCGTTTTTTTGATTGTTTCTGCGCAGCGCCCTTCGATGAACTCAGGGCAGCGCCTACTCGGCGCGCAGGAGAAACTCGGTCAGATTTCTTCATTATTGCCACCTTCGCATTTCAACGGCGACCGTACCCAGGAACAAGCCCAGGGCGGTCAAACTGAGATAATAGACGATATCCGCCAAGGCAACGATGCCGTTGGTCAGGGTGTCGTAGAAATGGGCGCTCATATCCAGATAGCGGAAGACATCCCCGCCAATCGGCAAGACCTGCGCCGGCCAGCCGATCATCCACCACAGCATAACGTAAACAACCAGTGTGGCAAAGAAAGCCGCAAACTGGTTGCTAAAGAATGACGAGATGGCCGTACCAATAGACAGGAAGGTTGCAGCCACCAGGATCACGCCCAAATAACCGGCGATCATCATCCCTTGATCAATGCCTGGGTTGACGAACCTGTTCAAAAGGATAGGGAAAATCAAGGTTAGGGCGATCACGCTGAGCAGAAAGAGAAAAGCGCCCAACCACTTGCCGACCACCAGTTCCCAATCCTGCACCGGCGCGGTGAGCAGCAACTCTAATGTACCCATCCGTTGTTCGTCGGCTAATAAACGCATGGTCAAGGCCGGCGAGGCCAACAGGAATAAAAAGGTCATCGGCCCGACGATGATGCGGGTATCCGGCGGAGGGGAACCGTAGAACATAGACTGGTAGGCAGCCTGCGAGAAGTTGAGGACGAAAAGGATGCCGACTGTCAGGAAAATCATCAGCGCGACGATGTATGCTATCGGGCTGATAAAGTAATGTTTGTACTCTCGTTGTGCAATTGTCCAGACGTTGCGCATCTTGGCCTACCTTTCTTTCTTAGGGCGCGAAGCATTCGTTGCCGTCTCGCACCGGCGTGCCGCCGGTGTTCGCGGCACGAACGGTGTCACGGTGTCGCGGGTCAGTTCGAGGAATATTTCTTCCAGACTCATCCCCACCGGACGCAGTTCGAGAAGATCGTAACCTGCATTGACGGTAATTCTTGCGACCTCGGGGCGGATATCCACGCCCGGAGCGAATTGAAATTCCAGCGCGCCATCCACTTGTGTTTTGACGTTCTGTACGCCGGCAATCGCGGCGATCTTGGGCGCGAGTTCGTCCGCATCCCCCTTGACGCGCAGAATGGAACGCTCCGCGCCGACCAGCCGGGCCTGCAAATTCTCAGGCGAATCCTCGGCCACAATATGTCCTTTGTTGATGATAAGGACGCGGTCGCAAAGCGATTGCGCTTCAGAAAGAATATGTGTGGATAGCAAAACTGTGCGTTCTTTTCCAATATCGCGGATGAGATTACGCACTTCCACCACTTGGGCCGGGTCCAGGCCGATGGTGGGTTCGTCCAGGATCAGCACTTCGGGCTTGTGCAGCAGCGCCTGGGCCAGGCCGATCCGCTGGCGCATGCCTTTCGAGAGGGCGCTGATGTAACCTTCGGCGCGCTCCTCCATGCCGACCATTTCGAGGGCTTCGAAAACCATATCTTCGGCATTTGGCAGGTGGCGCAGGTCAGCCATGAATTTTAAATAGTCGAAGACGACCATGTCGGGATAGAGCGGCACCGTTTCGGGCAAATAACCCACGCGACGGCGAACTTCCAGCGATTCAGAGATAATGTCAAAGCCGGCTACTTTCGCCGCCCCGTAGGTGGGAGGCAAGTAACCGGTCAGGATGCGCATCGTGGTGGTTTTGCCGGCTCCGTTCGGGCCAAGGAATCCGACCACCTCGCCCTGGCGGGCTTCGAAGGTCAGGTTTTCGATAGCCCGCCGCGCGCCATAGTCTTTGGTGAGTCCATCAGCACGTATCATTCGATCTCCTTCAAGGATGGTATGACGAAAGAAACGGCACAGCAGCCTGAGGCAGCGGTGCCGGGTAAGGACAATATCCAACTGCCTAAAACTATACAATAGTTCGAGAGTGAAAGTCAAGCGGTTTGTAAGATTCTAATCGAATCCTAATCTTTCCCAGAAAACCATGTTTGACTTTTCATCTTGTGTTAGGTAAAATTACAGCGAGGCGACCCACATGCCTTGGCGTATGGGTCGTTTTGTTAATAAAAAACCATATTACACAGGAGGATTTATGGACTTGCTTTGGCTTGGCAGCCGACATGGTTTAAATTCGTTCGAGCAGATAGCAATTGTGGGAGTGGTGCTGACTGCGTTTGCCAGCTTGCTTTATGCCTGGTTATTACGCGGTATTGTCCTTAAAAAGGACAAAGGCACCCAAAAAATGCAAGAGGTGTGGAATGCGATCCGCATCGGTGCAGATAGTTATCTGAACCGCCAATTGCGCACCATCCTGCCGGTCATCGGCGCGCTGACAGTGGTGCTTTTCCTGAGCGTTTACATCGTACCCCCAACCCGCGAAGCCGCAGAAGAATTCGGCAAGAATGCCCAGATTATCGTCGCCATCGGGCGGACGATAGCCTTTATCATGGGGGCGCTATTTTCACTGCTCGTGGGTCAGTTGGGCATGCGCATGGCGATCCAGGCCAATGTCCGCGCGGCTTCTGCAGCCCGGCGCAGTTTCAACGAATCACTCTCCATTGCGTATTACTCCGGAACGGTCACCGGAATGTTGGTAGACGGCCTGGGACTCTTTGGCGGCACGCTTATTTTCATCGTTTTCGGCAAGGCCTCTCCCGACGCTCTGCTCGGCTTCGGTTTCGGTGGCACGCTCCTGGCATTGTTCATGCGCGTGGGAGGTGGTATTTTCACCAAGGCCGCGGATGTCGGCGCGGACCTGGTGGGCAAGGTCGAGAAAGACATCCCCGAAGATGACCCGCGCAATGCGGCTGTCATTGCCGACCTGGTCGGCGACAACGTGGGTGACTGCGCCGGCATGGCGGCTGACATCTTCGAGAGCTACGAGGTCACCATTGTTTCCAGCTTGCTGCTCGGCCTGGCGCTCATGGCAATTGACCCGACCCACAGCCTGAAGTGGATCGTCTTTCCGCTCATCATCCGCGCCATTGGCGTGATTTCTTCCATCATCGGTACTTTCACCGTCCCGATGTGGGTGAAATTCCCGATCAAGTTCTTGCGCGCCCACGATGCTGAAGAAGCCATGTTCCGTTCTTACGAAGTTTCCAGCATCAACACCGTGCTGTGGTCCTTCCTGCTGGCTATTTTCTATGCCCAAGACTGGCGGCTGGCGATGTTGACTGCGATCGGCGTTGGTTTGGCGGTGGCGTTCAACCCGCTGACATCCTATTTTACATCCACGAAAAAAGCGCCAGTCAAGGAAATCGTGGAGGCGACCAAAACCGGTCCGGCGACGACGATCCTTTCGGGTCTTTCCGTCGGCATGGAGTCAAGCGTGTGGGCTTTGGTGGTGATCGTGATCAGCTTCATCGCTGCCTTGCTGCTCTATGGCGGTGAGACCCATTCAACTTACGTCTTGTACGCCGTCGCCATGATCGGCATCGGCATGTTGAGCCACACCGGCAACAATGTAGCCATGGACTCCTACGGGCCGATATCGGACAATGCCAACGGTATTGGCGAGATGGCCTGGCAGGGTATGAAGGACGAAGAGACAATGAAGGCGCGGCAGATTATGGCTGATCTGGATGCAGTGGGCAACACAACGAAGGCCATCACCAAGGGCATCGCGATTGCCTCGGCAGTCATTGCCGCGGTCAGCCTTTTCGCCTCCTATATTACCGATATCGGCATTGTCCAGCAGCAATTGATCGACGCGGGACAGCAGGGGGTCCAGTTGATCAAGGATATTCGCATTTCTGACACCAGGGTTTTCGTCGGCTTCTTACTGGGCGGGGCATTACCCTGGCTGTTCAGTTCGCTGGCAATCCGCGCCGTAAGCCGTGCGGCCAGCAAGGTTGTGGAAGAAGTGCGCCGCCAGTTCAAGATCCCTGGCTTGATGGAAGGTAAAGTTAAACCTGATTATGCGCGCGTGGTTGACATTTCCACCGCCTCGGCGCAAAAGGAATTGATCCCCCTGGCAACCATCTCGGTGCTAATGCCGATCGCGGTTGGGTTGATCCTGCAGGTCGAAGCCCTGGGCGGCTTCCTGGCGGGTGTCATTCTCAGCGGCCAAATGCTGGCGGTCTTCATGTCAAATGCGGGCGGCGCCTGGGATAACGCCAAGAAATCCATCGAGGACGAACCCCGCGATCTGGAAAAGAATACCGGCAAGGGTTCCGAAAGGCATAAGGCGGGCGTGGTTGGCGATACAGTTGGCGACCCGCTGAAGGATACCGCTGGGCCAGCTTTGAATCCGATGATCAAGGTTGTCAACCTGGTCAGCCTGCTGGCTGCCCCGATCATCGTCAAGTACAGCGCGACCAGCGGAGGCGTCAGTGTCGGAGCCTTCTTAATCGCTATCATTTTACTCGTCGGCGTCACCTGGGCGATCCGGCGTTCAAAGGCGCCTGTGCCAGCGATCAAGTAATCACTTATTTTCCGCTACCTTCCCGAAGGGGTTTGCGTCCAACGGCTTTTTCGGGCCGTAAAAGGGGCGCTTTGCACAGTTTTGCATGAGACAGGTCGAAAAACGTATTGGACATCCAGACAATTTTGGACTAAATCTGCTTGAATGGCGCAAAAAGTGGCTCTTTAAACCCCAAATTTTTGTCGCTCAACGCCAGTTTTCGCGGGGAATTAGCTCCGCCTGGTAGACGCTTTGTTAACCTGCTTATATCTGACCAGACACTCAGACTGGTTGATTACACTGCTACGGCGATATATTCCGCAAGCGTGACGCTTTCGGGGATGGGCATTTTATCTTCAATCATGCCTTGTACGTGCATTTCTACGGCTTCGTGCATATTGCGCTCTGTTTCTTCGCGTGTCTTGCCGGTGGCAACACAGCCAGGTAAGTCAGGGCAATATGCCGAGTAATTGCCATTTGCTTTTTCAATAACGATAAGAAAGCGATACATGGCTACCTTTTGTCACAACCAGATACCAGCCATCTACTTCAATGAGTTTGATAACGGCGCGAACTTTCATAACCGGATTTTAGCACACAAAGCTCTTCCCAACTTGCCGAATCTATTGCTTGGCTTGACGTTGGATAAAACCCAATATGCTTTTTCCAGGCAGCAAAATGGACTATATTACCTTTCAGAGCGAAAGTAGGCATTTGATAACTAATTATTTCTTCTGCGTCAGGAGCGGAGGCTTTTATTGTTGCCCGCAATTCTTCCACTAAAAAAGAAAAAACACCCCGGAAAATAAAAAAAACCGTCGCAGGCTCGGCTCTCTCTTGCTCCCCTTAAGGGGCTAACATGTCGGTGCTGCAAGACTTGCCCTGAGCCGCCGGGTTGAGCCTGCCGTCTCGCACCGGCGTGCCGCCGTTGTTCGCGGCATCAGTGAAGCGATCCTGTGGACGAACGGTGTCGAAACCCTGTCGAAGGGTTCACTTTATGCACAGCACTGTGTGTTACGGGCTGCTGCTTTGCTTCCCTTTCTCAGGGACCTTCGGCAACGCTTCGACATAGCTGGCAGGTTGAGCTTGCCGTCTCGCACCGGCGTGCCGCCGTTGTTCGCGGCACGAACGGTGTCGAAACCCAGTCACCCGGCTGCATTGCCGAAGGGCCTGCTACCTGGTAGGTTGAGCCGCCGGGTCGAGCTTGTCGAGACCTTGTCGAAACCTGGCCGCCTGACCGTTACCCTTGGATTGAGCCTGTCGAAATCAGGACTGGACTCGCTTCGCGGCCAGCAAGCAGACGATGACTTTCAGGACACACCCACGCTGTGTTAGGCACGGCAGAACTTGAAGACTCGCTGGCTATTAAAAGTGCCTTGCCCAATTTTACAACAACCTTGTGAATTACAAATATCGCTCGCTCAAATACTTGATGTATGTAGTGTGTTCTTGCCTGTACTCTCTGGATGCCACAAGAATTAACTTTTGATATGACATGGCGTTAAAGTGAATTCCATCAGCCTTTGCAACACCAGAAAACTCATTAACCTCGTCTTGGTGAATAGCCCCTTCTTTGCCTAAAACATCATACCAAAGATAGAGAAGCCTAAAACCACTCCTGCCAAAACTTCTCTTAAGACCAAGAATGTGTTTGATTAATTGAGCAGAATGAAAATAGGTAAAGTTCTCATTTGGGCAGATAGTTTTTGCGAATTCATACAAACTTGGAATGTCTGACCACAAATGAATTAACTCAAGATATGCGGGCTTCAAGCCGGTATGTTTTTGCAAGCCGTATGCTTCTGAAAATTTACACTCGACGGCAAATCTTTTGAATTGAGCCGAGTCGGTGTTGTGGAAAACAACATCAATGTTCGGGGCTTTAGGAAATTTATCTAAATTGTCGTCCACTGGATATTTATCTTCAAACACAATTTTTTCGGAGACAATATTTCCTTTTCGACAAAAACCACAAGCAGACGCAATAGCGGACACTTGCCCAATATTTTGCCAATATTGAAAAACATTGACGCCTAAAGCGGATGATGAATGTACCGCCTGCATTTTGGCTGGATTTCCACTGATTTCGCCCCCGTCACCTTGTTCAAAACTTTTGCGGGTATCTAAACTCAAAGGTTCAAATAGATTTTGATTGAGTTCAGGAGTATATGCGGGGCGACCTTTATCACCTTTACTACCGACAAGCGGAATACCACGATTTAACGCCCATTGTATTTGCTTTGCTGTGATGTATTCATACGCTTTCATAATGTATGGTTTTCCTAGACCAGGTGCCTAACGCTCCGGCTAAGCTGCGGGGCGGCGCTGGCAAGACTCGCGGCCGCCGAAGCCACCTATGCTGCCTCAGAATGCTTGAATCGCGCAGCTGTAGCCCCGTCAGGTGCAGCGAGTTGTTAGGCAGTGTCCCTGGACGCGTCTGGCTTTGCGGCTGTGATGAGGTATCCCCACAAGCCTACGCGTCTGGCTCCCAAACAATGAAAATTTGTGCGCTCCAAGAGCTCAACGGCACCTCTCTGTGAATAGAACCGATAATCACCGTCGTGCGGCGCGACGCGAAGAGCCAGGTTGAGCACTTGACGGATCGGAGGGAAGAAGCAGGGATCGGTGATGAGGAGTCGGCCACTTGGACGCAGTACCCGGCGGATTTCCGAGAGAGCGTCTCGCGGGCGGAAGAAGTGGTGGAGCACTCCCGTGAGGGTGACGGCATCGAAGAACTCCGAGGGCCAAGGCAGAGAATCCTCGGCATCGGCGGTCTGGAGTTCTACCTTGGCCTCGGTCTCGGAGAGCTTCTCCCGCGCTACCTCAAGAATCCGGGGCGCTAGGTCAGTACCAAAGAGTTCAGACGCTCCAGCTTCGGCGAGTGCTTCCAGGAGCCGGCCTGTGGCGCAACCGACGTCGAGGATGCGAAGCGAGCTGATGGTCGGCCGCAACTCATCGACTAGCGTCCGATCCCAGAGCGCGGCCTGGCAGAACCAAAGCCAGAAGCAGGTGTCGTAACGCGACGGCATCTTGAAGTTGTAGCTGCTGTAGCTACTCGCCTTGTATCGATCGTGCTTGCGAAATATAGGATCTTCTTCCACCATATGATTGCTCCTTCTCTTGCTGCCTAACGACCTGCGCGTCAGCCGCGTTGCGGGTGTTAGAGACACCTACGCGGGCAAGACTCGCCCGAATAACCAGAGCCTTCGCTGGGGCGGCGCGGTAGCAACGTCGGCTGCACGCGCTTGTGTGCGACCCGTTCGCTCGAAATTGTACCGTAAGGTACGAGGGCTGAGCGGCAAGGTCATCGAACCTTGACAACTGAGTGTTCATGTAAGTGAAACTCTTACCCTCCAAGTGGTGGAGTGAAAGCACCCTCCCCTGGCGTGCGCCTGGTAAACGCGGGTCAGAAGCGGGAAGGAAAGGGGATAAGCGACTAGCCAAAAGTCGCCATCGCCCCAAGCAAGTGGCTATGGATAACGATGAGTGAAGGTGTGGTTGAAGCGTCGTCACACCTGCACTTGCCGCAGGTGCAAGTGTGCAGAACTTGCCAAACTTGGCTGACAGGCAAGACCCAAAAGGGACTGTATCCAGGCCATGCAGTACATCGGTGCATGGTAACCACTCGAAAGGATACCGGCGTTGCCGAAGGCACGCAAAGCGAAGTGCCATCCTAAAGTCACGAAACAATGGACACTCGGAACGGAGTAACCTCCTGTGGCTCTTCGCCTGCACTTTTGGCGGAGCAGGTAACCAACCGTAAGCCATAGGCAGGTGGGATGCCCCAAGACTTGTGTTGAGCCTGTCGAAACAAGCTAAGGCTCTGGGTAATGCCAGAGATAGGCTGACGTGGGGCGGGTATACGGGAAGACACAGGCACTGGAAGGTGAAGGGTCTTATGGCAGGCGTCTTTGACGTACTGAAGACCGCAGAGGATAACCAAATCTCTGCCATCCAACCAGTTCAGGTGTCAAGCCACAACAATGGTAAGGTTCGTTGTTATGGTACCGATGACAACGGCCCGTATGCTCAGGAGCCGTGTGAGGTCGAAAGTCTCATGCACGGTTCTGTAGCAGCGGTGGGGTGGGAGACCACCCCACCGACTGCAACTAGACGCATACAGCACAGAAATTTTTGGAGGGGTCACGATCCCGGTCCAAGTCCTGCTGGGCGGTTTTCGCTCAATCGTCATTGGCATAAATCCCAAGATCATAAATGCGCCACCCATGTCCACAGGCATCAAAATCAAAGAGAGAAAGTCGGGGCTCCGGTTCACGATAAGAGATTATACAAGAAAAAAGGCTCTCTGGGAATCACCGGGAACCAGCACATATGCTGGTAAGGCGTAGGGCAAATTGGCAATTTGTCCCACATTTGCCGCCGAAACACGGCAAATCCCAATGAGACATCATGTCTGCTTGACACCACAAAGCATGAAAATGCCGGCTATTTCCAAGACAGCCTAATAATCCCCTGTGAGCGCACTGAAAAAGTGGCCTCATGTATAATTGATAACATCGCCGGGTAGTATTCCAACAGCATGATCTTGACTTGAAGTGTGGTCTCGATACGCCCCTCAAAGAGCATACTTCGACAGGCTCAGTACGACGTTCGGGGCTACTCGACCACCATACTTATGAAAGTGTCGGGTTGCTATATCTATCGAGGAGATCGAAATGCCCAACGAGAAATACACACTGGCAATAGACCTGGGCTCTTCCGGCCCAAAAGTGGGGCTGGTTTCGACGCGCGGGGAAATCCTGGCCAGCGAATTCGAGAAGGTCGAGACCCTCTTCCTGCCCAACGGCGGGATCGAGCAACGTCCGGACGACTGGTGGCAGGCCATCCTGCGGGCGGCGCAGCGGGTGATCAGGCAAAACCCGGTTCCGGCCGAAGACATCCTCGCCGTCAACTGCGCCAGCCTGTACTCCACCACCCTCGCCGTTGGCAGAGACGGACGCCCGTTGATGAATGCCATCTTCTGGATGGACACGCGCGGCGCGCGGTATGCCCAGAAAGCAACGAATGGCATCTTCAAGATTCAGGGCTATGGGATCGGGAAACTGCTGACCTGGCTGCGCCTGACCGGCGGCGTGCCAACACCTTCGGGCAAAGATTCCCTCGCCCACATCCTGTTCGTCAAACACGAACTGCCCGAAATTTACCGGCAAACTTACAAATTCCTCGAGCCTAAAGATTACATCAACATGCGCCTGACCGGCCAGGTCGCCGCGACTTACGACTCCGTCAATCTGCACTGGCTCACCGACAACCGCGATATCTACAACATCCTCTGGGATAACCGTCTACTGGGGATGGCTGGCGTCGAGCGGGAAAAACTGCCCGAACTCAGGCGCACGTTAGACGTCCTCGGCCCGCTCCGAGCGGAGGCCGCCCGGGAACTTGGCCTGTCAGAGAAGACCCTGGTCGTCGCCGGCGCCACCGACGCGCAATCGGCCGCCGTCGGCTCCGGCGCGGTGAGAGATTACGAAGCACATCTTTACCTCGGCACCTCGTCGTGGATTTCCTGCCACGTCCCCTTCAAAAAGACTGATCTGCTCCACAGCATGGCCTCCCTGCCTTCGGCGATACCCGGCAAATACTACATCGCCAATGAACAGGAGTGCGCCGGCGCCTGCCTGAATTTCCTGCGGGACAACCTGCTCTACGCCGAAGACGAACTTCGGACCGGCGCGCCTCCGGGCAACATTTATGAAGTCTTTGACCGCATGGCCGAACAGGCCCCGGCCGGGAGCGAAGGCGTGATCTTCACTCCCTGGCTGGTCGGGGAGCGGACGCCGGTCGAAGACGCGTTGATTCGGGGCGGGTTCTTCAACCTGTCCCTCAAGACTGACCGCCGCGTGCTCGTCCGCGCCGTGTTCGAGGGCGTGGCCTATAACGCCCGCTGGCTGCTCGAATGCGTCGAACGGTTCGCCGGGCGGCGGATGGAGCCAATCAACATGATCGGCGGCGGGGCGCAATCGGATATCTGGTGCCAGATCCATGCCGACGTGCTGAAGCGCACGATACGGCAGGTCAAAGACCCGATCCGCGCCGGTTTGCGCGGCGCGGCATTCCTGGCCACCGTCGCGCTCGGCCTGACGACATTCGACGAAATCGCGGCGCGCCTGCAGATCACCAATACTTTTCAAGCCAACCCGGCTAACCGAAGAATCCACGACCAATTATTCAAGGAATTTGTAAACCTCTATCAGGCTAACCGGCCGATTTGCGCGCGGCTGAATTCTTAACGACTAACTCGGACGAGCCGAAAAAGATTTATCCTTATCGGCAATAAATCCTGATCCTCTTTTGCATCGAATTTTCACGAATTTCCCGAAGAAAATTCGCCCAATTCGTGTAATTCGATGCAAAAAAAGCTATTACCGATAATGTCTATTAAGTTTTGACTTGTGGGTAAACACCGAACATGGATGGATGATGGACAAAATTAAACTCCTGCACACTCATCTGGGGCGGATAAACCCGCGCCTGCTGACAAGGCTGGAAAAAACCCTGCGGCGCATCCCCTCGGTGCAGGCCATGATCGAGAAAGAATACCGGGAAATCATGGAGCGGTTGGAGCCTGCGCTCAAGCCATACCGGGGCGATTTCCCGACCTTTTCCCGCCTGCCTGAAACTGGCCGCGACCGCCAGGAGATCATCGCTGGGATGGAAACATTGCGTGATCGAGAGGCCGCGCGCTGGAAAGATGGCTTCGTCTCCGGGGCAGTCTATCACGGCGACCCGGCTTATATTGATTTCCTCAACCGCGTCTACGCCATCCATTCACAGGCCAACCCGCTGCACACCGACCTCTGGCCGAGCGTCTCCAAGTTCGAGGCGGAAATCGTCTCGATGACCGCGCAGATGCTCGGCGCGGGGGAAACAGCGAACGAATTCTGCGGTACGGTCACCTCCGGCGGCAGCGAGAGCATCCTGCTTGCCATGAAGACCTACCGCGACCAGGCGCGCGAGCGCAAAGGCATCCCCCGGCCCGAGATCGTCGCTCCCGAGACGGCGCATCCCGCCTTCGACAAAGCCGCGCAGTATTTCGGGATCAAAATCGTTCGCACGCCGCTCGGCCCCGATTTCCGCGCCGACCTGAAAGCCATTAAAAAGGCGCTCAACCGCAACACCATCGCCATCATCGGCTCCGCGCCGACCTTCCCGCACGGCGTGATTGACCCGATCGCTGAAATGTCCGCAATGGCGCGAGAAAGGGGGATCGGCTTCCACACCGACGCCTGCCTGGGAGGTTTCATCCTCCCCTGGGCCGAGAAACTGGGCTACCCCGTCCCACCCTTTGATTTCCGACTGCCCGGCGTGACCTCCATTTCCGCCGATACGCACAAATACGGCTATGCCGCCAAAGGCACATCCGTGGTCCTCTATCGCGGTCAGGAATTGCGGCGTTATCAGTATTTCACCGCGGCCGATTGGCCGGGTGGGCTGTATTTCTCGCCCAACATGAGCGGCAGCCGTCCCGGCGGCTTGAGCGCGGTCTGCTGGGCGGCGATGGTTTCGCTGGGCGAAAAAGGCTATCTCGAGGCAAGCGGAAAAATTCTGCAGACGGCGGATAGTATAAAGCGAGGCATCGAGTCCATCCCTGACTTGCGCGTGCTCGGCGATCCGCTGTGGATCATTTCCTTCGCCTCCGAGGCAGTGGATATTTATAAGGTCATGGATTACATGGCTGTCCGCAAGTGGAATCTAAATCCACTCCAAAAACCCCCGTCAGTTCACCTTGCTGTAACGCTGCGCCATACTCAACCCGGCGTTGCCGAGAAATTCATCGCCGATCTGCGGACAGCCGTGAAGCATGTCCGGGCTAATCCGGAAGAGAAAGGGGAAAGCGCGCCCATCTATGGCATGGCTGCCACAATGCCCCTGCGCGGCGTGGTCAGCGAAATGCTCAGACGATTCGCGGACCTGTTGTATAAAGTATGAAGTAAAAAAAAAAGCCCTTTCGGGCTTGAAGGCTCCTCGCCGAGGACTTGAACCTCGAACCTAGCGGTTAACAGCCTTTCATACGCCGGAATGCTAAACCATCCCCGGCGAGGAGACTATTCAGTTGGCTTTCATATGTTCTAGTTGAGAATTGAGGGCGCCAATTCGATGCCGATTGTCCCCAGGTTCCAGCAATTAACAACTGATGCTTTCCGGTGAACGACTTCGATATCTGCTTGCGCAATTGCGAGGTATCGCTTTACCATTTCCAGAGATGTGTGTCCCAGGATGGCCTGTAAAGCGAAGATGTTCCCCCCATTACGGAGAAAATTGATCGCAAATGTGTGTCGAAATTTGTGCGGATTGGCTTTCACATCCGCGCGTCTCCCAATTTTCAATATCATGTGATACAGTTAAATCACGAAGGGTTCTTGATGTCATGAACATCACTCCCGGCAGTATCATCCAGGGCCCACGCTGACCCGAACCGATCAAGGTTGACCTTGTCGAAGACCTTGGTGAATATGTCCGCATCGTGGGCGCGACGATGAACTCGCGCACAGCCGCAGGCGGCTTACTTTTTATCAGTTCAAACCTGGAACGAAAAGCCAATGAAATCTGAAGGAGTGCAATGACCAAAGAAAGCGTCTTTCATCTCAACCGCCTGCTGGCTGAGGGAGAATCGGAAACGATAGAGTTCAAGGAAAGTTTTGACGAAGAGGCCGTTGAGACCATTTCCGCATTTGCCAACGCCAACGGCGGGGTGCTGCTGGTCGGTGTTGCAGATGACGGCACGGTCAAAGGTCTACCCCTGGGCAAGGAAACTCTGCGAGATTGGACCAACCGTATCGCCCAAGCCACGCACGTACACCCACACCAGATAGAGCATTTTTCCCGTGAAGGTAAAACCGTCGTTGCCATCCAGGTTGCCGAAAGTGCTATCAAGCCGGTTCCGTGTCGGGGGCGTTATTTCAAGCGCGTCGGCAAGAGCAACCGCCAGATGAGCGACGATGACTTGACTCGCGCCGTCCTGGAAAAAGTCGGTATGACCTGGGATCAGGTTGTCGAACCGCGCGCCAAACTTACTGACCTCGACCCCAAACAACTACGCCGATTCCGCAAGCTGTGCAATTTGAAAGGGCGTCGCCTGATCGCCGAAATCTTCTTCAATATCGGCTGGATCGAACGCTGGGGCAGCGGTATCCAGAAGATTTTGGATGAATGCGCCGCGGCGAAACTGCCTGAACCTATGTTTGAAGAAAAACAGGGGGCTTTATGGGTTGCTTTCCGCCATGACATTTTGGTTGAGGGGCAACTCCGCTCATTGAGATTGAGCGAGCGACAGGTCAGGGCAGTAATGTTGATTGAAGAAAAAGGTTCCATCACAAATAGTGAATATCAGGAACTCGGCCAGGTATCCACGCGCACAGCAAGCCGAGAGCTTGCAGACTTGGTGCAGAAAGGTATCCTTGAACAAGTTGGTTTGACCGGAAAAGGCACCTTTTATCGACTAAAGGCGTCAGAAACACGCCAAACACGCCATTAAGACGCCAGAAACACGCCAAACACGCCACAGCCCTGCCTGGCAAATAACCGGCGGTTAGTTGGCGATTACTTGGCAACCTACCCGTATACAGGCAAGTGGGCATTTGATCATGAACATTACTCCCGGCAGTATCATCCAGGGCCCACGCTGGCCCGAACCGATCAAAGTTGATCTCATCGAAGACCTCGGTGAATATATTCGCATCGTGGGCGCGACGGTGAACTCGCGCACCCACATTGACCAGATGCTGCCCAAGTCCGAACTGGAACAGGTGAAGGGCGGGGAGATCAAGGCGCAGTTTACCGCCAACCCACGCCACGTGTTCCTGGCTCTTGAAGCCCATCGCTATCGCTTTGCATCGTTATATGATCCGCTGCTGGCGATGAACACTTCCAAAGTTGACCCGCTGCCGCACCAGATCGAAGCAGTGTATGGACACGTGCTAAAGTTGCCGCGCATCCGCTTCCTGATCGCCGACGACCCCGGCGCCGGCAAGACCATCATGGCCGGCCTGGTTATCAAGGAACTGAAACTGCGCCACCTGGCAAAGCGCATCCTGATCGTATCGCCAGGGCATCTCAAGGACCAGTGGCGGCGGGAGATGAAGGACCGCTTCGAGGAGACTTTCACGGTCGTAGACCGCGGCATTATGGGTGCTTTCTACGGGCAGAATGTTTGGGCACGCGAGCAACAATTAATTACCTCGATTGACTTCGCCAAACAGGACGACATCCTGGCTGGCCTGGCCTCGGTACAATTCGACCTGATCGTCGTGGACGAGGCGCACAAAATGTCCGCCTTCCGCTACGGCGAAAAACTGGACAAGACCATCCGCTACCGGCTGGGGGAGAGGCTCTCGGAGATCTGCACGCACCTGCTCTTCCTGACCGCCACCCCGCATCGCGGCGACCCGGAGAACTTCCGCCTGTTCCTGGATTTGCTGGAGCCGGGCTTCTTCGCAACGACAGACATGGTGGCTGAATCCATCCGCCAGCAGGAGAATCCGCTCTTCATCCGCAGGCTCAAGGAAGACATGAAAGACTTCGAGGGTCGTGATATTTTCTTGCCTCGCTATGTAATTACGAAGCCGTTCAACCTGGGCGTGGAAAGTTACCCCGAGAAGGAACTCTACAATGCCCTGTCGCGCTACGTCAACGAGCAGTACGGCAAAGCCCTCAGCAAGGACAAACGCCGCAACGTGGCCTTTGCCCTGGTCATCCTGCAGCGGAGGCTGGCCTCCAGCACCTTCGCTCTGCTCCGCTCACTCGAACGGCGCAAGAAACGACTGGAGGACCTGCTGCATGGCGCAGAGCAGAAGAATCGCAACGAGTCAGGGTACGACTTCGAAGAAGTCGAGGATCTGAGCGAGGAGGAGCGCTGGAAGCAGGAAGAGGTATGGGAAACGCTCAGCGTCGCCGAGAACCGCGAAGAACTCGTAGAAGAACTGCACACGCTGGACGGGCTGATTGACCAGGCCAGGGTCATCGCCAACTCCGCTCCGCCGGCCGAGGCCAAGTTACGCCATCTCAAGACAGCGCTCGAAGACCTGAATCGCCAGAATCCCGGTTCCAAAGTTCTCATCTTTACCGAGTCGCGCGACACGCTGGATTATCTGGAAAAGAACCTGCGCCGCTGGAACTACAGCGTCTGCACCATCCACGGCGGGATGGGGCTGGAGGAACGCATCCGGGCCGAGTCGGTCTTCAAGAACGAGGCCCAAGTGCTGGTGGCGACCGAGGCGGCCGGCGAAGGCATCAACCTTCAATTTTGCAATCTGATGGTTAACTACGACATCCCGTGGAACCCGAACCGGTTGGAACAGCGTATGGGGCGCATTCACCGTTACGGGCAGACGCGCGAAGTCTTTATCTTCAATCTGGTGGCTACGGATACGCGCGAGGGGCAGGTGTTGACCGCTTTGTTCAAGAAACTGGAAGAAATCCGCGAGGCGCTCGGCAGTGACAAGGTCTTTGATGTGTTGGGCGACATCATCCAGGGCCAGGATCTCTCGCAACTGCTGGTGGAAGCGGCCTGCGGGGCGCGCAGCATGGACGAGATCTTGCGCGAGATCGAGGTCAAGGTGGACCCGGAGTACATCGCCCGGGTGCGCGAGGAACTGGGCGAGAGCCTGGCCACCCGCTTCATTGACTACACCCGCATCCGCGAGATGGCCGACCAGGCGCGCGAGCACCGCCTGATCCCGGAATACACTGCGGCTTTCTTCAAGCGGGCGATGGAGATGCTGGGCGGCAAGTGGCAGCCGAAGACAGTCGCCGAGTACCCCGAGGGCGCCTTCTTGAGCGTGGAGAGCGTCCCGTCCGCCCTGCGGCAGGTCGGCGAGGAAGAGACTTTCAAGAAGCAGTTCGCCCCGCTCCTGCGGCGCTATCCCTTGGCGACCTTCGACAAGGACGCCTCGATGCGCGTCTCCCAGGCGGAACTGGTCACCTTTGGGGCCCCGCTGTTCGAAGCCCTGCTGACCTGGGTGGAGCGCAACCTGGACGTCGCCATGAAGGAAGGGGCGCTCTTCACTGACCCGGACGGGCTGATGGACGGCACGCTGCTCTTCTACCAGGGCGAGATCCGCGACGGGCAGAACGAGATCGCCGGAACGCGCCTGTTTGCGCTTTTTGCCGACGGGCGCAGCGGCGCGGTCACCCCGGTCAACCCGGCCATTTTATGGGACTTGCAGGAGGGCGACCTCACCCCCATTCTGGGGGCTTCCCCCGGCCCCTTCGCGAAGCACCCCTGTGGGGCTCCTGGAAGGAGAGGGGAGCAGTCATCCCTGGATTCGGTTCAGAGCAAGGCCCTGGGCATCCTGCTGCCCGAACTGGAGTCCTACCGCCTGGACCTGCTCAGGGAGCGCCAGCGCCAGGCGGCGGTCAAGGAGAAGTACGGGTTGAAGTCGCTGGACCAGTTGATCGTGAAATTGGATGGTGACTTGATCAATTTGAAAATCAGGCACGAAAATGGGGAGAATGTAGATCTGGTCATCCGGAATAAAGAAGAGCAAATGCAACGTTACCAGAATTCCAAGTCGGACCTGAAACGCAACCTGGAACGCGAGCGCAACCTGACCCTCTCCACGCCGCGTTTCCTGGGAGCGGTGCGCGTCGTCCCGGCCGCGGGGGCGGACGAGATGGTCACCGACCCGCAGGTTGAGGCGATCGCCATGCAGGTGACGATGGATCATGAGCGAGCGCAAGGTCGCCTCCCGGAGGACGTCTCGAAGGAGAATCTGGGCTTCGACGTGCGCTCGAGCGGGAAAGACGGCCAACGGCGGTATATCGAAGTGAAAGGGAGGGCAGGTTCCAGCTCCGTGGCACTGACGCAGAACGAATGGTTCAAAGCACAGCGTTTTGGCGAAGAGTATTTCCTGTACGCCGTCCTGAATACCGCCTCCAGTCCGACTCTGTACATGATCCAGAATCCGGCGAGTATCTTGAAACCAGAAGAGCAGGTCGAAGTCCGGTATATCGTTTCGTTCCGTGAAATCCTTTCAAAGGGGCAGGCAAAATAGACGGCGTTTGCCATTACAATAGAGGATAGGATTCCGCGAAGGAGGCCCATGTTCAGTAAAATCGAAGTGTCGCGTTACAAATGCTTGAAACGTGCGGATATTGCCCTGAGACCATTCAACATTTTGATTGGGCCCAATGCCAGCGGCAAAAGCACGTTTTTGGATAGCCTGGCTTTTATTCGTGATGCGTTGGAAGGCGATATCGAGAAAGCAGTACGCAAACGCGCCAATTCGCTGCGAGAGTTAACCTGGAAAAATCAAGATCCAGACAAAGGCTCTGATTACCTTACAGAATGAATAAAAGCTACTGCCCACCAAATGTGGCATAATTTGGTTGTTTGACGACCAAAGGAGGCCGCCGATGAGCAATAGTCAGGAATTGTACAACCGATTGGACAAGAAGTTGAGAGAATTGGTGCATGTCAAAAACGGGAAACAAGTGACCAATTGGATTTGGATCGTGGTTGGAATTCTGCAAAGCCAGTCTCCCAACTTGAGTCAAATTGCCAACTGTCTGCCCATGAACACGAAGGCCGAGTCGCGCGTGACGAAGATACGACGCTGGTTGATGAACCCGCACATCCAGGTGTGGTCGTTCTATAAGGCGATTTTGGAACATGTCTTCTCGGGTTGGTCAGCGGTCGAGGCCTTTATCATTCTGGATGGCGTGATGGTGTTTGGTGATCGCTGGCAAATCTTTCGGGTCTCTTTGCAACATGGAAATCGAGCCATTCCCCTGGCGTGGACGATTGTGGAAGGCAAAGGCTTGGTGAAGGTTGCCAGGTTGAAATGCATGCTGGAGAAGGTGCAAAGGTTTCTGAAAAGCCACGTGAAGCAAGTCACGTTTTTGGCCGATACGGGCTTTCGCGACTGCGATTGGGCGCAACTATGCGAAAAACTCGGCTGGAATTAT
>JASEHI010000049.1 GCA_030018695.1 Anaerolineales bacterium | reverse complement strand
TTCTCATCAAAACCTTCGGGACGTTCTTACTTCAACTCATTTGAAACACACCCATGGGATTTGATACATTATATACTCGATTGACCAGCCGAAGGTCTACTCGGCACATGGCTTTCTCAAAGTCCGGAGTAAGACCTTTTGTACACGGATTTCACGGATCGGACGGATTTTTTCCGTATTTTTACGGCGGAACTTGACATCAACACGAAATTTAGAATAGAATTATACGGAGGAACATAAAGACGGACTTGCCGACCCACAGGGTGCTTCGCGAAGGCCTACGCGACAACAATCCGTTCAATCTTTATTCTTGAGCCAAGTAGGCCTTCAGTCGAGTAACCTTCGGCAAAGGAGGAAGCATGAACAGAGCACACGGCGTTGATTTGAGCCACTGGGATATCGCCTTTGATCCGGCAAAAGCAACCGGCCAGATTGATTTCGCCATCATGAAGGCAAGTGATGCCACTTTCCGGGACAAAAAATTTGCCGAGATTTGGTCTGGCGTCCAAAAAGTCCCAATCCGCGGCGCATATCACTATCTGCGCTCGGCTGCTGATTGGAAAGCTCAAGCCGACTTTTTCATTTCGACGGTCAGCGGCTTTGATTTCCACTTCTATGTCCTGGACTTCGAGGGGACAAACAACACGATGGGCGCCCCATTCGCAGACATGGCGCGAAGATGGATCGAATATGTCAAAACCAAAACAGGCAAGACGGTGCTGCTGTACACAAACCCGTCACATTACGATGCAGATCTATTCCCGTATGGCGATTGGATGAAAGATTACCCTCTCTGGATTGCCCAATACTGGAACGAGCCGTCAGCGGATAAAAACCCTGGACTGCCGAAAAAACGGAAAAGCGGCGATTGGATTATCTATCAATATGCCTGCGAGAGAAACCTTCCGGGGGAAGGCAAAAAGTATGGTACATCCGCCAATGGCGTTGACTTGAACGTTTTCAATGGCACAGTTGCGGACATGCGCGCCTGGCTGAAGTTAGGACCTGCGCCCACACCCACGCCAGTACCCCCAGAGGATACAAAGGCAGCCCAGATCGCGATGATTGACTGGATGATCGCACAACTGGCCGCCAAGAAAGCGGAGCTATCCGGCGAAGGATAGTATCATCTCTACTTCACCACCCCTAACAGCCGCGGATACCAGTACCAGAGGATATCCGCGGCTTGTTTGCCATGCAGCGAAGCTGATTTATCCTGCAAGAGCGTGGGCGGGAAATAGCCGCGGCTGACGAAACCCGCGATCCATGTCCGTGAATTGACCGCATCGAGCAGCGCCTGGTAGATATCCGCTTGGGCTTTCATATCCACATTGAAAGCCGGATTATCCGGCGCGGAGTATTCGTTGTCACTCGGCTGGCTGAGCGTGGTCCAGGGCAGGCAAGCGCCTCTGCCGTCCGGCAGGCAGGCGCTTGCCGCGCCGGAGACGGAGGGATAAGCCACAGCCAGCACGAGCGGCTTCTGGCGGGCTGTCTGGAAAGGCAAGATATCCCGATCCAGCAATTGCCCGGCCTGAGCCTGCATCTCTTCGACTGAGGGAGCCGCCGAACCGCTCAAAGGTGCGTACCAGAGCAGGTAGATGCCGTCCAACTCTTCGATGAAATCCGGCGCGGTCGGCAAACCGGCCGGATAGGGCAAAGCCCAGTAAATACTGCCAGCATAGTGCTTGCGCGCCTCCGCCAACAGGTTACGCCAGCGGGCGTTGGCGTCGGCGGGGGCGTTGGAGCTGACCCCATTGGCCAGCCTCCCGTCGGGCAGGGCAGGAGTCATCCACTCGCCGCCCAGGATGAGGCTCTGCGCGCCGGATTTTGTCGCCAGGTCGGCATAATAGACGGCAAAGGCCTGGTAACGGGCGAACCAGGCATCCCACCAGGTCAAGTCGCGCGGCGCGGCCGACCACCAGTCATCTGCTAAAGTCGGGAAATTGGCGGCTGGGAAGAGGGCGACGTTCAGGTTGAGGGCGCGCGCCCGGCTGACGGTCTCGTTCGTGTCGGCCCACAGCGGGTCGTAGCCTGGCAGCGGCGCAAAGACCAGCGGCGCGGTACGGCTATACGTCCACGTCGGCGTTATTACGACCCAATTCGAACCGAGCGCCTGGACGTTTTGCAAGGCCTGCGGTATGAGCGCTTGCCAGGTGGGATCATAATCCGCCTGGAATTCAACGCCAGCCCAGAAACCGGCGGCGCGCGGTGTCACCGTCAAGCCGACCAGCGTACCCGGCGCGGAGGGCGGCAGCCAGTTCCAGCCATTGACCGTATCCTGCAGGTCTTGCGGGGTCAGGCTGGTGGCGACCAGCCGGCCACGCTGGCCGGGGGGTGTGGCGAGGTCGTCCGCGCTGCCGCACTGATCGTTGCGGCAATAGCGATACTCGAACGAACCGAGCATATTCAGTGGGCTGAAGAGCATATAAACCCAGCGGTTATTTCCCAACGGCCACATCGGGATCGGCACGGTCCAACCATACGGGTTGAACTGCATGGAGATCACATCCGTAACCGGTGTATTGACCGGCACGCTGACCTCGAACAGGATCGGCGCTGAAGGACCGGCCTGCCAGGTTTCGACCACGTCTTCGACGAGGCTGTTGGCCTGGGGGACGATCAACTGGCGGACGACAAACTCACCGTTATGCCGGTGCTCGGCGTTCCAAAATCCATCCCCCAGGCTGTATTTATAGCGGATATCGGCGCCGGCCGGGAGCATCAAAGAGAGCGTAAAACGGCCATCCGGGAGCGGCGTAAGCACCGGCATACGCGTGGCGACGGTGCTCAAGCCTCCCTCCAGGTCGCCGAAGGTATTCCCCAATTGATAGAGATTGCCAGCCAGGCGGATCGGCGCGGTCGGGACTGTGTTGCGGGGTACGATCACGGTGAAGTTGACATTGACCAGCGCGGCAGGGGTCAGCTTGACCTTGACCGGCGTGGGCTTATCCGCCACCACGAGCGCGCCTTGTTGAAAGGTCTGGTACATCCCGTCCAGGGCATAGGCCACCAGGTTGTGCGTTCCAGGCAGCAGGCCTTCGAGGGCGAAATTGCCGCTCGAATCGGTCAAGGTCTGCAATCCACCCGCGGCTACCAGGATGTCGGGGATGGGCGCTCCGTCTGAAGCGTTGATCACCTGGCCGAAGATGCGGCCAGTTTGACCGCTGAACTGGCTGTCGTTCCATCCCGCGACCTCATCCTGCACTGAAAGCGGGCCGGTGACGTAGACCATGCGATAGCGCACGGCCTGATCGGCCGAGTTATCCTCCAAGATGGGCAGCGTGGTTTGGCGCAGGTAGCGGTATTTCATCACGCTGTTCACCGGTAATGGCAAGGCGAGCCTGTAATGCAATGCGTCCTTGCCTTGCATTGGATAATTAGTGGCATTCAGCGCCAGTCCGGTGACTTCATCCACGATGCTCAGGACAAGCCCTTCACCCGGAAGCAAAGGTGAAGGCAGGCTCACCTCGAAAATGACTTCTGCATGTGGCTGAGGCGTGGCGGTTGGCGGGATGGGGAACGGCAGGCTGGGGGTCGGCGGGAGGATGCCGGAAGGATCAACCAGCGAAAGCGTGCAGCTATTTAGCAGCAGCGCGATCAGGCTGGCAAGCGCGGCCAGTCGAACAATCTGGGGGGTGGTAGCGCGATTTTTCATATCTTTTCCTTCTGTTGTTTCCGCCCGATTAAAGCTAGATAGCTCATCCCAATGCTGAGAAAATAGAGCATGACCATCGGCCCCATGACCAGCGTCATGTTGACCGGGTCAATAGTCGGCGTGATCGCCGCGGCCAGGATGGCGATCACCAACACGGCAATCCGCCAGTTATGAGCCAGGAAGGTCGGCTTCACGACGCCCATCAGGGTCAAGACATAGATGACAAGCGGAAATTCGAAAGCGATGCCAAGCCAGAATAAGAGACCGGTCACGAAATTGATATAAGAGGACGGGCGCGGGATGGTCTCGATCCCCATGAAGTTGAGCAGGAAAGGCAATGCCGTTGGGAGCAGGACGAAATATGAAAATGCCATCCCGGCAACAAAGAAAATCCCGACCAGAGGAATGCCCAACAAGCCCATACGTCGCGAACGGGCGCTCAATCCCGGCGCAGCGAACAACCAGGCCTCGAAAGCGATGTAAGGTAATGCAACTGCGATACCCCCAAACAAGGCCACGCGCATGAATACAGCCACCGTTTCAGTGACATCAATGGCTTTCAGGGCATGAATGCCACCGATCGGTTTCGAGAGAAAGTCAATCGCCTGGGTGGTAAAGGTTGCGCACAGAATAACCCCAAAGGACACTCCGACCAGCATTCGAAATAGATGCTTGCGAAGCGCAAAAAGATGATCAAGCAAGGCCGCCGGTTTTTGGATCGTATCGGAGAAAGCATCGCTGATCGAACGGTCTTCAGGTTCGAAGGTCAGAAAGGCGTAAACCTGTTTGGAGAACTTGACCGGTAGGGAAATAAACCACCAAATCGCCCGGAAAGGGAAGGAGATGATGCGCCAGGCGAAGATGAAGAATTTCCGCATAGAACCTCGAAGCTCCCCGAATTATTGGGAAGTCATTTCGTCGCTTTTTTCTTGAGCTGCAAAAGTATGGGTGGGTTCGGGTGGATTTTCGCCGAGTAGGCGCTGCCCTGAGTTCATCGAAGGGTGCTGTGCAGTGATCGGCGCGGGTTGAGTTGTCCAAGCCTCGAACGGTTTCTGGATTTCCATGATGGTATTAGAGAGTTCCTGGGAGGCCGTTCCCTTAAGGTCTTCAAGATTCGCCGCGCGCATCAGCTCATTGGGAAGTGTTCGCAGCTTGCGCGAGGCTTCTGTCACAGTTTTCCAGGTATCGGATCGGACGAGTTGATTCAACCCCTTACCGATCGTCTTGGCCGTCTTCTCCATATCCTTTGGGCCGAGAAGGATCAGCGCGATGAACACGATGAATAGTAATTCAAGCGGCCCGACGCCAAGGAATTCCATAATGTACTATTTACCTTATTTCTTTACTTGAATTATCTGAAATATTTCGTTCTGATGAGCGGCCAGGCTGCCGAGCACACCGTTGACAAAGCGGGAGGCATTATCCGAGCCATATAGTTTGGCCAGTTCGACTGCCTCGTTGATGGCAACCTTGACGGGCGTGTCTTTTTGCACGCCAAACTCCCAGGCAGCCAAACGCAGGATGTTCCGGTCAATGATCGCGATCTGATCGAGCGGCCATTCAGGCGCATATTTGGTCAGGATGATATCCAGTTGTTCGCGAATGGGGAGAACGCCAAAGACGATCTGGCGGGCAAACTCTGCCAGTTCAGCGCTGAGAGGCTCATCCTCCAGCCGTTCTTTAAGAACATCCACTGCAGGATGGCCGACCAAGTCAGTTTCGAAAAGTACTTGCAGGGCCAAACCGCGCGCCCTGGTTCGGGCTTTCATAATAACATCAACCCTCATTGGCCGGGTAGCGAATATCCTCAATGTGGATGTTGACGTGTCCGACTTCGAGCGCGGTCATTTCAATTATGGCACGAGTCACCTGAAGTTGGACATTCCGGCTGACTTCGCGGATATTGACATCCTTATTCAACACCAGATGGATATCTACGAGGACGTTATTATCCTCGATCTCTATTCGCACCCCATCATGGCCGCGCCCAAACAGGCGGTTGACGCCACCGCGAACGGCCGCCAAGCCGCTAACGCCTTCCACTTCCAGGGCTGCCATGCGGGCAATGGTCAAAATGACATCCGGAGTAAGGGTGGTCTTGCCTTTAGAATGATATTCGGTCATTTAAATCTCCATTTCCGACCTGTCATCCCCCTTCCGGGGCGGTTCCCACATCGTCCCTGAAGGGGAATGACAGTCATGAAATCAAATTATCATTCCGCCATCCACTTTTAATACCTCGCCGGTGATGAAAGCGGCCTCGTCGGAGGCGAAAAAGGCCACGGCAATCGCCACATCCTCCGGCTTTCCGAACCGGCCGACCGGCGTCAATTTGATGGCCGAATCCTTTAATTCCTGGGGCAGGTTTACAGTCAGGTCGGTCTCGATGAAACCCGGTGCGACGGCATTTACGGTGACATTGCGGGAGCCGACTTCCTTAGCCAGGGCTTTGGTGAAGCCAATCAGGCCGGCTTTCGAGGAAGAGTAATTCGTCTGGCCTGCCTGGCCGCTCACGCCCGAAACGGAAGTAATATTAACAATGCGGCCATAATGCTGTTTCATCATCGTCCGCACAACGGCCTGGGAACAATTAAAAGCGCCCTTGAGGTTGATGTTCAGCACCAAATCCCAATCTTCTTCTTTCATCCGCATAATCAGGTTGTCGCGGGTGATACCGGCGTTATTCACCAGGATGTCCACGCGCCCAAATTCTTCGACGACACGGTCAATCAATGTTTTGGCGCTGGCGTTATCGGCTACGTCCACCTGTGCGGCGATAGCCCGCTGACCGGTCTTTGCAGTAATTTCGCTGGCTGTCGTCTCGGCCTTATCAACCCGTAAGTCCGCCACTACGACGGTGGCCCCGCAATGGGCCAATCTCTCGGCGATCGCTTTGCCGATGCCTTGAGCGCCGCCAGTGACAATTGCAACCCGGTCTTGTAAAGATAAAAATTCTGCCATCTGTCGCTCCTTTAGAAGAATTATACACCACGCATTACATAACGCGAACACCTTATTTCGATTTCAGCCTCAATCCCATTCCTATCCCCAACCCGCCGATTAGCGCGATCAGGCCCACCCAAATGAAAGTATCCTGCCAGAAGCGCATGGGGAACAAACGGATAAGCGTGTCCGAATAGAAGAACAGCCACGAATCGCCCTCAAAGAAAAGAGTGTGGAAACAGGTAAAGAATTGCCAGAATCTGATCCCCGCCAGGACGGCGATCAGCGTCACCAACCCGGCTGTCAGCCAGCCGCCGCGCCCAAGTCCGCGACGATAAGCCGGCCACCAGTTGCCCCACTGCGCCCATAATCCCAGCCCCAGTATGGTGATCCAGACACCATAACCAATTCCAAGCACAGGCTGGACGACATTCTTGACATCCTGCATGTGAAGCAGTTCGCGGGCATTATAAACAGGGGAGCCATCCGAAAAAGCCAGGCTGCCCAGGAAATCTATATTTGCGTCATTCACCAGGTACAGAAGCGCGATATTCGACCAATGCAGCCGATCCTGGAGGGTGAAGCCATAGGCATCCGCTGGAAAGCCGGGGGTGCGGTATTCTACTTGCAAGTAGAGCGGTGTGAGCAGGAGGCGCACGCCGAGGAATACCAGCGCGACGGGGATGAGCAGGGTGATGAAAAAGGAGAAGATTTTATAGAGAGTTTTCATGGTTTTTCCTATTTCGTTTTACGTTTCACGTTTTACGTTTTACGTTTTCTACTTTCCTTCTCACTTCTTACTGTAATGCCTCTATCTCGCCATGCAGCATATAATTCAAAATCATATTATTCGTGATCCATTCAATCGGCGCCAGGTCGTCTGTGAAGACTGTCGTATGCTGCGGAGGGGGTTGGAGGTTCGTCCAGGCCAGGGAGATGGATGCCAGCAGGAGCGGAGGCGCGTCCCCGCGCCTCGTAAGTGCGCGCAGGTTTTCGTCCAGGCTGGCGGCCTGCGTCGGCCAGCGCGTGGCATAGATCATCGAGTTGAACGTTCCGGGAAGGTCCACCACGTACACGGAGGGGAAGATCGTCCCGATGGTAGTCGCCAAGCCATCAATCAGTCGCCGGTCGCCAGGGGCGTGACCGACGTTGATGACCAATGCGCCCTTTTCGGTCAAGTGGTCTGCTACGACTTGGAAGAACTCCTGCGTGGTCATGTGCCAGGGGATATAGGGCGGGCGGTAAGCATCCACGCCGATCAGATCGTACTTTCCCGCGCTATTTGCCAGACCCAAACGGCCATCCTGAATGATGACATTCAGGTTTGGCAGGTTCAAGCCAAAATATTCGCGGCCGATCCTGGCAATTTCCGGGTCAATCTCGAACCCGTCAATGACCACATTCGGGAAGACATGCGCGGCCTGCCTGGCCGTCGTCCCAGCTGCCAGGCCGATAATGGCGATGCGCTGGACATCTTCAGGAGAACGGTTGGGATAGAAAAACGGTCCGACCAGGAATTGCTGCCACGGCCCGCCATAATTGAGCGTTTCCGGGTGATAGATCGAGTGGATGCCCTGCCCTTCATTCAAACGCAGGTAACGGTAGCCGTCAATCTCCAGCACTTGAATATAATTGTAGGCTGATTCTGTCTCGAAGATCTGGCCGCTTGTCTTCTTGATGCCGCCGCGACCACCCAGGAGAGCCACCCCGGCCAGCAGCGCAATCAAGAGGAGATAGGTCAGCATCACCTTGCGTCCGGCGCTCATCCCCAAGCCGGCCAGCGTTACGCAAAGCAAGAAAACGCTGAAGAACAGGAAAGTCCTGGTTGTGCCAATCGTTGGGATCAAAACCATCACCGGCAGGAATGCCCCGATAAACGAACCGAGCGTCGAGATGGCGTAAATGTTACCAGAGACATTGCCGGCGCGATTTGCCTCCTGTATACTCAGGCGGATGGCAAAGGGTGAGATCATCCCCAGCAATGTCACCGGGAGGCTGAAGAGGACCAGGACGGCCGCGAAAGACCCGAGCAGTATGCTCACCTGCAGCCCATCGAAGGCTGTCGCGGCCGCTTGCAGCACAGGCTGCGCCACATACGGGACGACACCCAGCGTGAACGCACCCCAGGCCAGGATCTGGTACATTGTCTTTGCATGAGGCGAACGGTCCGCCCAGCGGCCTCCGAGGAAATATCCCAGGCTGAGGTAGATGAGGATCAGGCCAATGATCGCCGCCCAGACCAGGTTGCTCGTCCCGAAGACGTTGCCCAGCAGGCGCGAGGCGCTGATTTCCGCCGCCAGAGTGGTCGTGCCAGAAATGAAGACGGTGAAGTAGATGTATTTGCGCATGGCTCTCCTGTCTCGCCGCCCCTTCGCCGGTGTGAGACTGGCTGGGGATAGCAAGGATAATTGGCGCAATTATACCCGCCGATACTGTATCTTTAGCCATCTTCGCCCCGACGCGGTTCGTTTTGATAAAATTCCAGGATTTTGGTTTATACTTGATCTGGAAAGGTTCTCAGCGAATAACATATGAGTCCAAAAACGAAACGCAAAATATCGAAAGGTACCGACAAAAGGTACACCTCTACCAGGCCCAGGCCGCCGGTTGAAACGCTGCCGCGCATTCGCCCGCCTGAACCTGGCCAGGCGGAAAAATCGCTGCGCAAGCGCATTCAGGCATTCGCTTACAAAGGCGACCGCTTCAAGGCAGACTTTGATAAGGCCATCCAACTCTATTTCGAGCAAAAGCCCAGTCCGACTGCGCCGCTCAATTTCAATGATGCTGAAATACCGGGATTTCAAGAATGGTATTTCTTCGATTTCGTCACTCGTACCGGCCGGCGGATTATTGACCTGTTTGTCGAGGAAATAGGACCCGGCCTGAACAGCGCCCAACGCGCCATGCTGGACGACTGGCTGACCTGGAACCGGGCGCGCCTGCTCGAGTTTCAGCAGGTCAAGCCCGGCATCGGGGTGGTGGTTCAGGACCTGTTGAGCGAGGAGATCTTCGAGGTCAACGATATTTCGGCCTCCTACAGCGCCTCTCGCTGGAATTTTGGCCTGTTTCGCCCGATCCGCACGGCAGGACGGGTATCGTTTACCGGTTCGGCGCTGATGCTGACGCCAATGGAAAAAGCCGATGTGCTTGAAACCGCCCGGGCGCTGTGGGCAACGTACCAGGCTGAACACCCCCAGGCCAGCCTGCCCGATTTCTACCGCGACAGCAGTCTGACCCTCCACCTGGCGTTGAAACGCGCCCAGGAAGAAGCCTCCAAACCACCCATTCCGCTCTCAGCCGAAGGGCATGCGCTGGTCATCTCCAAAGCCAGGTATAACATACGCGGCGACCCACACAATGTTGAGGCAACACTGGATGCCAGCGAAGAGTTTGTCTATGGCGGGCCATCTGAAAACCACCCGGGCGCGTTGCACTATAACTGGCTCCAGCGCGGACGTTCCTTTGTTCCGCAATCTGATTACAAACCGGAGGGACGGGCCGTTTTGCTCAAAACAGAGTGGATCGAGGGGCCGGGCCAACCCAGTTTTCTCAACCTGGGTGACCTTATCCTGGCCGCGCAATGGATCGAGTTGGAATGTTCATCGCGCGAACGCCTGGCAGCCGGGAAAGCCCTGCTCGAAAGCATGCTGGGCAACCAGATCAAACCTGCCGGCGACCGGTTCGAAGATTGGGAAAGATATCAACAAAAACCCGCTCCCAGGTCTGCCCGGCCGCACAAGGAACCATCCCGCGCGCAGGCAGAGGAAGTGGAGATTGTCGAAAAAGAGATGTTGCAGCGGATGACGGCTAACTGGCTCGATCAACCCTCCCTGGATGGCAAACTCACTCCCCGCCAGGCAGCGCAAACCCTTGAAGGACGCAAGAAAGTAATCGAGGCTCTCAAGCAGATCGAGTATATCAACGACCAGCGCGCCCGGAACGGGGAGCGGCCGACGATGAATGTAGACTACATCCGCAGGGAACTTGGTCTATAACCGTCGCCGCGAGGGCATTCAAGCTGAACCTTGGGAGATATCCACCACAGATTCTTCGCTGCCTTCTCTTTTCGCCTGTGCACCCCCCGACGACAGGCGTCGTCGGATACCAACAAAGGAGATCAACGTGGAACAAAAAGCCGGCGCGCAAATCAGCAAGAAAGCCTTCATCCAGTCCCTCGTCATCCTGCTCGCATTGATGCTCGTCGCGGGCATCCTGACCCGCGTCATCCCGGCGGGAAATTACGCCCGCATCCAGGTAAACGGCCGCGAGACGATTGACGCTGACACCTTCACGTACACTGAGCGGCCCGCTTACCCCATCTGGCGCTGGTTCACCGCGCCGTTCGAGGTCTTCGCTGCCGAAAATAACGTCACCGTCATCGGCATCATCGCCTTCATCCTGCTGGTCGGGACGGCCTTCGGCGTGATGGACAAAAGCGGTATTCTCAAATACGTCATTTCCCAGATCATCCGCAAATTCGGCGGGCGCAAGTACACCCTGCTGCTCGTCATCACTTTCTTCTTCATGGCGTTGGGCGCCTTCTTCGGTATCTTCGAGGAAGTCATTCCGCTCGTGCCGATCATGATCGCCCTGGCTTACTCGCTTGGCTGGGACTCGTTGACTGGCCTGGGTATCTCGGTGCTGGCGACCAACGTCGGCTTTTCGACGGCGGTCTTCAATCCCTTCACCATCGGCGTGGCGCACAAACTCTCCGGCCTGCCGCTCTTTTCCGGCGCGGGGCCGCGCATCATTCTCTTCATCGTGGTTTATGCGATTTTGGCCGCCTTCCTGACCGCCTATGCCAAAAAGATCGAGCGCAGGCCAGAAGCATCGCCGGTCTTCGAGGAAGATAAGCCCGCACGCCTGAAATACGGCAAATTCGAACTCGCTGCCGATAACCCCCGCATGAAGCGCGCCGCCATCTTCCTGGGCGTCTTCTTCGCCCTCATCCTGGCTGTGCTGGTTGCCTCGCCGTTCGTGGAAATCCTCTCCGACCTGGCCCTGCCGCTGACCGGCCTGCTCTTCATCACCGGCGGCATCGGCGCGGGAATGATCGCTGGCGCCGGCAAAGCGGCCTGGAAAGCCGCCGGTCAGGGTTTCCTCGGCATCGCCCCGGCCATCCCGCTGCTGATGATGGCCGCCAGCGTGCGTCACATCGTCGCCTCCGGCGGCATCCTGGATACCATCCTGAACTGGGCCTCGACGACATTTACCCACACCAGCCCCTTCGCCGCAGTGCTGATGATCTACGGCCTGACGCTCGTCCTGGAAATCTTCATTTCTTCCGGCTCGGCCAAGGCCTTTTTGCTCATTCCAATCCTGATGCCGCTGGCCGATCTGGTGGGCGTCAACCGGCAGATCGCCGTCAGCGCCTATGTCTTCGGCGACGGCTTCTCCAACATGGCTTACCCGACCAACGCCGCCCTGCTCATCACTCTCAGCCTGACGGTGGTGCCTTACGCCAAGTGGCTGAAATGGCTGCTGAGCCTGTGGTTCTGGGTCATCCTGGCGACGGTGGCATTCCTGGCGGTGGCGGTGGCGATCAATTACGGTCCGTTCTAGCCCTGCATCGAATTGACACAAATTACACAAAATTCTTGTGTCAATTCGCGAAATTCGATGCTCCGAGAGTCGCTTATGATGACCAGTATTCCAAACAGTTATGAAAACTCCCGCGAGCGTTTTCGGTCCGTGCTGGCTGCGGTGCGCGAGCTGTGGCCGGTGGCGCGTTTATCGAGCCACATCCTGACCCGCGACCCATCCCTGACCATTGATTGGATTTCTGCCAACGCCGCAAAGAAGAAGGAAAAACTTTTCATCCTGACCACCGGCGAACACGGCGTGGAGGGTTACGTTGGCTCAGCGATGATGCAACTCTTTATCGAGGAATTCCTGTCGCGCCTCGACCCGCAGACGACCGGCTTATTGCTCGTTCACGCCATCAACCCTTGGGGCATGAAACACCGCCGCCGCGTCAACGCCGATAACGTTGACCTGAACCGCAGTTTCGTGCGCGATCTCTCCGCCCTGGCCGATTTCAACCCCGGCTATGACCAGATTGACTTTTTCCTGAATCCACAGCGTCCCATAAAAAGTGTGGCGTTGAGCAAAATCGGCTTTGGGTTGCGAATGCTGTCGTTGCTGCGGCGCTTCGGCGTCAAGCGTTTTCGTGAAGCCGCCTTGATGGGACAGTATCGCCAGCCGCGCGGTCTCTATTACGGCGGCGAAGAACCCCCGGAAGAAACGCGGACAGTCATCGCGCTTTTCCGGCAATATGCCCTCCGCTATACGCGCATCCTCCACCTCGATATGCACACCGGTTATGGCCCGCGTTACGAAATGACGCTGGTCAACTCGGCGCGGGAGAAGATGTCCTCTCAGGAAACGGAGAACAGGTTCGGGGTCCCGCGCGTGGCGGCTATTGATCCGGACGAGTTTTATTCCATCCAAGGCGACCTGACCGATTACTTGTACGATCTCGCCGGGGAAGAATTCCCCGAAAAGCGCCTTTACTCGGCAGCCTTTGAGTTCGGAACATTCGGAGAATCACTCCGCGCGGCGGTCCGCTCGTTGCGGACGATGATATTCGAGAACCGCCTGCACTGGCACGGCGGGAGTGGGCGGGCGCGCAAATGGATCGAGGCAGAGTTCCTTGAGTTTTACGCCCCCTCCGAACCGGCCTGGTTCGAGAAAGCCAAAGCCGATGCCAGGCAAGCCTTCGAGGGAATTTTGAAAGCGGAAGGTTATTTCTGACGCGTTTAGATACCCATTGCAAGACAGCCACCAGCCGCTTGTGACACCTTACACATAAAAATGGGATATAAGTCTCTTGCGGGAAACTCCAAAACCTAAGAGAATAATAGAACATAGAATAATATCTCAGAGAAAGGGAGTCAGTATGGCCAGAAAATTTACACCTACACCGCTCAAGCTTCGCACGCCCGTGCCTTCGGATATCGAGATTGCACAGGAAGGCACGCTCAAGCCGATTCTCCAGGTTGCCGAGGAACTGGGGCTGGAAGCCGACGAATTGGAGCTTTACGGTCCCTACAAGGCAAAAGTCAAGCTGGAAGTGCTGGAACGGCTCAAGGAGCGCCCGAACGGCAAGTATATTGACGTGACGGCCATCACACCCACTCCGCTTGGCGAGGGCAAAACCACCACCACCGTCGGCGTCTGCCAGGCGCTGGGGGCGCATTTGGGCAAAAATGTCATCACGGTCATCCGCCAGCCCTCGCAAGGCCCGACCTTCGGCATCAAGGGTGGGGCGGCCGGCGGCGGTTATTCGCAGATCATCCCGATGGAGGATTTCAACCTGCACCTGACCGGCGACATCCACGCCATTACGGCTGCCAACAACCTGCTGGCCGCGGCGATTGACGCCCGCATGATGCACGAATCCACACAGGATGGCGAGAAACTCTTCAACGCCTTGTGCCCGCCGGATAAAAAAGGCGAGCGCAGGTTCTCTCCCTCCATGCTGCGCCGACTGAAGAGACTGGGCATCCACAAAACCAACCCGAGCGAACTGACGTCCGAAGAGCGCGCCCGCTTTGCCCGCCTCGACATTGACCCGGCCACGATCACCTGGCGGCGCGTGGTGGATACCAACGACCGCTTCCTGCGCGAGATCGAGGTCGGTCTCGGCAAGGACGAGGAAGGTTACAACCGCCGCACTGGTTACGATATCACCGTGGCCAGCGAGATCATGGCCATCCTGGCCCTGACCACCGACCTGGCAGACATGCGTGATCGCATGGGCAGGATCGTTATCGGCACGAACAAGAAGGGTGAGGCCATCACCGCCGAGGATATTGGCTGCGCCGGCGCGATGACCGTCTTAATGAAGGATGCCATCAAGCCCAACCTGATGCAGACGCTGGAGGGCACGCCCGCCTTCGTTCACGCGGGACCCTTTGCCAACATCGCGCATGGCAACAGCTCCATAATTGCCGATAAAATTGCCCTGAAACTGGCTGACTATGTCATTACCGAATCGGGCTTCGGTGCGGACTGCGGTATGGAGAAGTTCTTTAACATCAAGTGCCGCTATTCGGGGCTGATCCCGCAGGTGGTTGTGATAGTGGCGACGGTGCGCGCCCTCAAGATGCACGGCGGCGGGCCAAAGGTGGTGGCGGGTAAGCCGCTGGCGCCCGAATACACCGACGAGAACCTTGACTTGCTGCGCAAGGGCCTGCCGAACCTGGAACGACACATCCAGAACGCGCTGAAATTCGGCGTCAATGTCGTTGTGGCGGTCAATTCATTTGCCACCGATACCCAGGCCGAAGTCGAACTCATCCGCGAGGCGGCGATCAAAGCCGGGGCGATGGATGCGGTCGTTGCGCGCCACTGGATGGAAGGCGGCAAGGGCGCAGTTGCTCTTGCGGAAGCAGTCATCAAAGCCTGCGAAAAGCCGAGCAACTTCAAATTCCTCTATCCGCTGGATCTCTCGATCAAAGAAAAGATCGAGACCATCTGCAAGGAAATCTACGGCGCAGACGGGGTGGACTATCTGCCCGAAGCCGAGAAGAAGATCGAACTCTATACCAAACTTGGCTTTGACAAACTGCCGATGAACATGGCCAAGACGCATCTCTCGTTCACTCATGACCCGGCGGTCAAGGGCGCGCCGGGCGGTTTCCGCGTCCCGATCCGCGACATCCGCGCCAGCGTGGGCGCAGGCTTCCTCTATCCGCTGCTCGGCACGATGCGCACCATGCCCGGCCTGCCCACCCGCCCGGTCTTCTACGATGTGGACCTCGACCTCGAGACCGGTAAGGTAGTCGGCTTGTTCTAACCTTGTTCCCTTTTGATGGTTGGAAGGTTGATGATTGACCTCGACCTTCCAACCTTCTTTTTTTAACCTTCAACCTTCAACCTTCAACCAAATTATGGAACTATCCTTCTTGACAATCAGCGAAGCCATCTTACTCCTCTCCCGGCGGGAGATTTCCGCGGAGGAACTCAGCGCGGCTTGCCTCCGTCAAATCGAGTGTCTCAACCCGACGCTCAACGCCTTTATCACCGTTACAGGCCAGGGAGTTGAGCGCGGTCGAAGTCTTGAGCGGCAGTTGACATCCTCCCCGCAGGGGAAGGGCGAATTGGCTGGTATTCCAATCGCGGTAAAGGATTTGTTTGAAGTTGAGGGTATTTTGACAACCGGAGGCTCGAAGATTTTTGGCGATTATCTCCCTCGTCAGGATGCCCATGTCATCAGCAAATTGAAAGCAGCCGGCGCAGCCATCCTCGGCAAGACCAATATGCACGAGATCGCCCTGGGCGTGACCGGCGCCAACCCACATTACGGCGCGTGTCGCAACCCGTGGGATGTGACCCGCGTCACCGGCGGCTCCTCCAGCGGGAGCGCGGCGGCTGTTGCGGCGGGGATGTGCCTGGGCGCGCTTGGCACCGATACGGGTGGTTCGATCCGCATCCCGGCTGCGTTGTGCGGTGTGGTTGGGATGAAGCCCACGTATGGCCGCGTCAGCCTGCGCGGGGTGATCCCGCTGGCATGGAATCTGGATCATGCCGGGCCGATGGCGCGCACGGTTCGGGATGTGGTATTATTATTGCAGGTCATCGCCGGATACGATCCACTCGATCCAGCCTGTGTCAATCTGCCGGTTGATGATTATCTTGAAACCATTGAAGGAGGTGTGCAAGGCTGGCGCGTGGCGCTGGCAGACGACGAATATTCCGCTGATAGCGATGTCGAAGTGCTGGCTGCAGTGGAAGAGGCGGCGAAAGTATTCGCGCACTCAGGCGCAGATGTGACCAAAGCCGACGTATCCTTTCTGGACGAGGCCAGCCTTGCCAATGGCCTGATGGTGCAGGCCGAGGCGGCCGCCTATCACCGCCAGCGGCTGGCAGAGCATCCCGACTGGTTCGGGGAGGATGTTCGCCAACGCCTGCAAACCGGCGCGGCGTGCACTTCCACGGAATACGCCCTGGCGCAGCGGACGCAGGTCGAAATGCGCCGTAGACTGGAACATTTTTTTGCCGATTACGATATTTTGCTCACCCCAACCACCTCCATCGCTGCGCCGCCGCTTGAAGGGACAGATGCCGTCGGGCAAGCCCGCCGCCTGACGCGCTTCACTGCGCCTTTCAACCTGACCGGCTTACCGGCCCTCTCGCTGCCGTGCGGGTTTACCTCCGGCGGCCTGCCGATTGGGTTGCAAATTATTGGGCGCGCGTGGGGAGAAGCAAGGGTATTACAGGCGGGTCATGCCTACGAACAGGCCACCAGATGGCATACGCTTAAGGTCATTTCTGCAAACAAGCGATGAGCGCCTGGATAATTCCCTGCGGCTCGGACGAGGTAATCGCCAGCACCGGCACGGAGACCGAGGCGAACACTTCCCGCACCTTGCTTTCCATCCAGCGCCGGGTCAGGATCCCAATCGCATTGCCATCGGCTGCGATGGCGTTTATCATCTCTTGCGGACTGGCTGCCAGCCTGGCGTGTGAGGTGACCGGCATCCCGCCCATTACCTGCGCGTCAAAAACCTGCTGCAAGTCCTCCCCCGAAGCAAAAACCCAGACCTGCACCGGCGTCTCTTTTCCGCCGAGTTCGTCCCAGCGGATGATCCTGCCGCTGAAAATGGAACGCACGTTTTCAGCGGTTAGATTGCCAATTTGATTCTTGGGATTGACGCCGATCACAATTTCTTCACTGCCAATCTGGTAGGCGGGGGCGGTCAGCGAAAAAGGCTCGCCAATGCGTATAGCCACTATGCTATCCGTAGCGGGGTGGTTTACCGGTCGTTCTTCGGCGACGATGACCACATCCGGCGCGCAAGCGTACACTTCAGCCAGCCAGGGTTGGGCTGCAAAAGTGTATTGAACATGGATAAGCTGCGGGGTGGCCGCAGCCGTTGGAGCGTTCCCCGCACAAGCGGCGAGCAGGAATGTCAGCAGCAGCGAGAGTCGCTTCATAAGCTATACGTCCGTTGTTTCAGGCTCCAAGCGCAGAAAATGAGCGCGATCGCGGCGTTCAATTCGCACATCTCTTCCAGCACCACCAGAAGCTCGAGGCGGTTAAATTCTCTAACAGATTGTCCTCCAACTCAAGCAGACCTCTCAGGTCAGCTCGTTGGAAATACAGGCTGTACGCCAGAATGTTGGAAATCAAGAAAACGCTGAAGAAATACTTGATTTGCTTCACGTTGATCTCCCTTCGAGTCTTATCCCGAAAAAAACAGGATCAGGCAGGCTACCCCGGTCAGCGCACAGTAGGACGCGAACCAATACAGCGACCGCTTGCCGAGAAAGTTCAGCAGCCATCTGATCGCCAGCCAGCCGACGATGGCCGCGGTGATGAATCCCACTGCCAGCAAAGGCAAGAAACTGCCCAGGTTGGGTATCTTGAGCAAATGAAGCGATTCGTAGGCCCCCGCGGCCAGCATGACCGGCACGGACATCAGGAAGGCGAAGCGCGCCGCCGAGGGCCGGTCGAAGCCGCGCAGCATCCCGGCGCTGATCGTCGTCCCGCTGCGGGATGCGCCGGGGAAGATGGCCAGGATTTGCATGAAACCGACAAATAACGCGTCCTTCCAGTTTTTGGATTCCAGGGTGCGCTGGCGTTTTCCCAGCCGCTCCGCCAGGGCCAGCAGCACTGCGCTGATCAAGAGCCGGATGCCTGCTTCCAGGAGCGGTGTCTGGAACAAGGCTTCGACAGCATCTTTCAGCAACAGACCAGCGGCCAGCGCGGGGATCGTCGCCAGGACGATATACCATCCCAGGCGGTGATTGAATGTCACTGGCCTGCGGAACATATCGCGGAGAATGGCAAGGCCATCTTTCCAGAAATAGACGATCAGCGAGAGCAGCGTGCCCATTTGGACAAGCACGAGGAATGAGAACACTCTGTCATCCGCGGGGATAGCGAGCAGTTTCTGCCCGATGAGCAGATGGGCGGTGGAGGAGACCGGGATGAATTCGGTCAATCCCTGAAGGATACCGAGCAGAAACGATTGGAAAAAATTCATAAAATTCTCCTGATTTTTTGCGCGTTCCCTTTCCACTGCTCCAGCCAGTCGGGGAGTCGCGACTCGAATGTTCCATCCACGATCGCGGCGCGGATATCTTTCATCAAGTTTATCATCGTATGCAGATTATGGATTGAGAGCAACGTGCCGGCGAGCAGTTCCTTCGCGGCGATCAAATGACGGATGTACGCGCGGGTAAACGCCTGGCAAGTATAGCACGCGCAGGTTTCGTCTATCGGACGCTTGTCACGCGCAAACGCCGCGTTCATCAGGTTGAGCCGCCCCTCGGACGAAAACGCGGCATGGTGGCGCGCCAGCCGCGTCGGCAGGACACAGTCGAAGATGTCCACCCCGCGCCGGACGCCCTCGATCAGGTCTTCGGGCGTGCCGACGCCCATCAGGTAGCGCGGTTTATCTTCGGGCAGGATGCTGGTCACGATATCCAGCATGGCGTGCATCTCGGCTTTGGTCTCGCCTACCGATAACCCGCCGATGGCGAAGCCGGGACAGGGCAGGGAAGAGATGAATTTGGCGGAAGCCGTCCGCAGCTCCGGGAAGACGCCACCCTGAAGGATGCCGAAGAGCGCCTGATCGCCACGTTTCTTCGCCTGCACACAGCGTTCCGCCCAGGCGTGAGTCCGCTGCATGGCCTTTTCGATGTAGGTGCGGTCATGCGGATCGGCGCACTCGTCGAAGGCCATGATGATATCCGCGCCGAGGTTTTCCTGGATTTGGATGGACTTTTCGGGGGTGAAGCGGTGGGTCGAGCCGTCAATGTGACTCTTGAAGGTCACCCCGTCGTCGTCAATTTTACGCGTATCGGCCAGCGAAAAGACCTGGAAGCCGCCCGAATCGGTCAAGATGGGATGCGGCCATTGCATGAAAGTGTGCAGGCCGCCCAGCTCGCGGATGAGTTCGTCGCCGGGCCGCAGGTAGAGGTGATAGGTGTTGGCGAGGACGAGCGTCGCGCCCAGTTCCTCGACTTGCGCGGGCGTGAGCGTCTTGACTGCCGCCTGCGTGCCGACCGGCGCAAAGACCGGCGTGGGCAGGTCGCCGTGCGGGGTGGTGAAGACGCCGGCGCGGGCGCGGCCACTTCGGGCAGAGAGGTGGAATTCGAACATGCAGGAGATTATAACTGGAATAGGGTATGAAAATAAGAAGGGTGTGTTTCAAATGAGTTGAAGTAAGAACGTCCCGAAGGTTTTGATGAGA
>JASEHI010000048.1 GCA_030018695.1 Anaerolineales bacterium | reverse complement strand
ACTCGGCTGGCCGAAAATTGAAGAAAGTCAAAACCATTTCAGCGAATGGACAGTTTCTACTATCAATTTGCCACTCATGTCTGTTCTCGATGGCAGGGAGAGTACAGGGGACCGGATGGAACTATGATTTCAGGGTAAAGTTATGCAGAACGGAGAGCGAAGGAGTCTGTGATGAACCCCATTGAACTTGCGTCTTCAATCGAAGAAAGATATCAACGCTACCTGAAAACCACTTTTTATTTTCGTGATCCGGTGTTGCGTGACTCCTTTGAGCAAGCCATGAGAGATGTGGGTCAATTAAGCAAGGGCCCCTATCTTGAGGCAACGCCTGTATTCAAGTGCGGTCTGACAGCGCGAACGCTCTTCCAAAATCTTCTCGGATATTCTCCACATGAAGGTTTTCTGAACTCGCTATATAGCGGTGCACTTTATCAGCATCAAGAGGAGGCAATTCAACGAGTTTTTGAAGGGCAGAACGTTGTGGTTGCTACAGGAACAGGCAGCGGAAAAACCGAGGCTTTTCTGTATCCCATCCTCCTGCATCTCTACCAGGAATTCAGCCGAGGCGAATTGAGCGCAGGCGTGAGGGCGCTTATTCTCTACCCGATGAATGCCCTTGCAAACGATCAGAGAGAACGATTGGGTGAGATTTGTGCAGCTCTAAAAAAGGGGAATTCGCCATTCCGGTTTACCTTTGGACAGTACACAGGCGACACTCCAGAAAATGAAAACGACTCCTATCGCAACGCACGCAGCCATATTGAGGGACGTTATGAAGGAGAATTAGTCCTCAGGACAGAAATGCGGAAAACACCGCCTCACATCCTTCTCACAAATTACTCGATGCTGGAATATCTCTTGCTTAGGCCCGAAGACAGTGAGCTTTTTGACAATGGGCGAGCGCAGTGGTGGCAGTTTTTGGTTTTGGATGAGGCGCACCAATATCGAGGCTCCAAAGGCATTGAAATGGGGATGCTCCTACGACGCTTGAAACGTCGGCTGAGGGAAGGCGGACGAGATGGCGCATTTCGCTGTATCGCGACAAGCGCAACCATCGCAGGAGGTGAAGAGGATCGTAAAGATGTGGCGAAATTTGCATCTGCTTTGTTCGGAGAGGAGTTTCATCGGGACAATATGATTCTGGGAGAAACCGAATTGCTTCCTGAAGAGGGCTCCATAAAACTTCCCACAAGCCATTATCCCTTGCTTCTTCAATCTTTGGAAAAAACTGGGGATGAACATCAATCTGAGGTTCGAACGATAGCCACTGATTTGGGATTGCCGCCCCAGACTGGCGATGCAATAGCCAAGATAGTTGGACAAATTTTACAAAAAGACACCCACGCTACAAAATTGCGACATCGCGTAACTGGAGTGCCTATCGAGTCTCAAAAGATAGCCGATGAAATTTTCCCTGATTTGCCAAAACAACAACGTATTTCGGCTCTATCAGAATTGGTTGAATTGCTTTTAAAGAGTACAGACCCAATTTCTGGCGCGGCGTTGCTTTCTGCACGGTATCATATTTTTCTTCGGTCTTTGGAGGGCGCCTTCATCACCTATAGGCCAGAGAAGAAGATTTATCTGGATCGCCAATCATCCACAGGTGACAAAGCGGCTTTTGAAGTGGCTTTATGCCGTGAATGCGGCCAGCATTATTTGGTCGGCAGAGTGAAAGATGGAAAACTACAGGAAGCGATCCGAGACCCTGGACACAACGAATTCGGCGCTGATTTCTTTCGTCCAGTCGAGGGTGAGGTTTACGAAAGGGATGATGAAGATAACGGTGAGCCAAAATCAAAACAAAGCTTCCGCCTGTGTGTCCAATGCGGAGCTATATGGCCGGCCAAACTCGGCCTCAACGGAGGAATGTGTGGACACAAAAACTCGATTGAGGTAATTAAAGAAAACCCCGAATCACAGGAAAGTCAACGTGATGGCAAAGAAGATCAATTACCAAAATGCAGCGTCTGTGGCTATCAAGGCCCTGATCCAGTGCGAGAAGTTATACATGGTACAGATGGCCCTCATGCTGTGATTGCTACGACGCTCCATCAGAACCTTCCGCCAAACCGCCGTAAAGTGCTGGCATTTGCAGATGGCCGCCAGGAAGCAGCATTCTTTGCCTGGTATCTTCAAAAATCTTATGAAGACATTCGTGACCGCAATATGATTTTACAAGTTGTTCGCAATCTCGCTCCGCACACGGGCGAGGGCCTATCCCCAAATGAACTCGTGACGAGATTGCGCGACCTTTACCGTGAGTCTCGTGTATTTGAGGCTTCAATTGGCGGGATTGACTTGAAACGAAAAGCATGGCTGGCGCTCTACCGTGAATTTCTTACCGATGAACCCCGAATTTCACTGGACGGCGTGGGACTCCTCCATTGGTCAATAAAATGGCCGGATGGGTTTGAAATTCCAAAAGTGTTGTTGCAACCGCCCTGGTCACTCAGCGAGCAAGAGGTGCGGGATTTGATGGTAATCTTGTTTGGCTTCTTGCGCCGCGAAAGAGCCGTTGAACTCTGTACCGAAAGTGTAGTTTCCATTACCTGGGAAGAACTTAACCTTCAGGCTCGGCAGGTGTCAATTCAACTTGTAAAATCCAGGGGTGGGAAGGCGTTAAATAGCTGGGCTGGAAAAACAACGGCCAGAGCCGGATTTCTGAAGAATATCCTAACTTCAAATGGCGTAGGTGAGGAAGAAGCTGCTAAATATGCTGATGACGCTTTACGTGCAATATGGGATGTTGTTAGGCAATGGGATGAGCAATGTCCGCAAAGCGAGCGCATTTTGATTCGTGTTGGCGACGCGCATAGATTGAACCCTGATTGGTGGAGAGCCTTTCCGGTTAGCAAGGATGAGCGTCTCTACAAGTGCGACACATGCGGACGCTTACAAAAAGTCTCAATAAAAGACATTTGTCCGAGGCATAAATGCCCAGGAAATCTAAAGGAAGTTATGCCATCCGATCTAAGCCAGAATCACTACCGGCTTCTTTACGATGAATTCCTACCAGCGCGGCTGGTGGTCGAAGAGCATACTGCGCAAATCGACAAGGAAACAGCGCGAGAATTTCAAAAGGATTTCAAGCAGAATAAGATTGACGTTCTGAGTTGTTCGACAACGTTTGAGTTGGGTGTGGATTTGGGGGATTTGGATACAGTTTTTCTCAGAAACGTGCCACCGGAAGCTTTTAACTACGCACAGCGCGTCGGGCGGGCTGGTCGGCGTAAGGGATTCCCTGGTGTTGCAATAACTTATTGCAAGCGCTCACCGCATGATCTTTTCCATTTTGCTGCCCCAGAGCAGATAATGCTGGGAATGACCCGACCTCCTGCCTTGAGTCTTCAAAATGATAAAATCATACTCCGTCACATCGCAGCGACGGCGCTCTCGCATTTCTTCCGAAGTTATCCACAGAGGTTCAAGGCAGCAGGGGACAAAACCAGCCGTATAGAGCGACTTTTTATTAATTTGGAAAAACCAGCCGGAATCTCTGATTTTCAGGTGCATCTTCAAAAGCACCAAACCGAGTTGGAGAAAACCTTGCTTGCCATAGTGCCAGTTAAAATGGTTTCAAAGATAGGGTTGGATAATGGCGAGTGGATTGCAAAGATCGCGGGGAGCGAAAGCCGTTTTGCGCAGGCTGAAGCTGAAGTGTCGAGTGACTACCAATCTGTTCGTAATTTTCGCCAAGCAGCTTTTGACAAGGGCGATGATGACACTGTAAGATGGGCAGGAGCGCGTTCCAAAACCATTGCCGAAGAAGATGTCTTGTCTTTTCTCTCACGAAAGGCCGTGATTCCCAAGTACGGTTTCCCTGTAGATGTAGTGGAGTTGGACACTCACCGAATAGGTTATAGCCGCGAGGCGCAGGAAGTCTCTCTTCAACGAGATCTTGCCATTGCTGTCGCTGAATTTGCCCCAAGCAGCAAATTGATTGCAAACAAGAAAGAATGGGAGTCGAAGGGGCTCAAGATGGTTCTGGGCAAAGTGTGGCCCCAAGTGTTTTATAAGCGATGCACACGGCATAATTTTTTCAGGCAGTGGAAAAAGGGAGAGGCAGAGCCACTTGACGAAGGCTGTAACTGTAATAATATGGTTCGAGGAGAATACATTGATCCTATCTTTGGCTTCGTGACAGCCAAAGGAAAACCCGAAGAGCCCAAACGCCGCCCCGTAAAAACATTCACAACAAGGCCATACTTTGTCGGTTTTAGTGGATTAGAACCGAGTGAGATTCCAATAGGCAACATTCAGGTTACAAAAACATCACCCGGAACAATGGTTGTATTGTGTGAAGGCAGACGAGGTGAAGGTTTCGGCATTTGTGAACGGTGCGGGGCGGGTTTCAGGCAAAGTGATAAAAAATTGCTGAAAGGACACAAAACCCCTCTTGGAGTGGATTGCTCCGGCAAGGTTCAAACACAAGTGTCTCTCGGGCATGAATTTCCAACTGATGTAACTCGTCTGCAATTTCTTTTACAGCCGCCTCTGTCGGATATGGAATCGACTTGGTTTGCTTATTCATTGGCGTATGCTATTGTTGAGGGGGCTGCAACTACCCTGGAAGTTCCTTCGACAGACTTGAACGCTACAGTGGCTTATGCCAGTGACAACAATCTCGTCTCCCCAATCATCTTATATGATAATGTTCCAGGCGGGGCAGGTCTTGTAGCCAGATTGGAAGATAAGGATATTCTCAGAAAGACTCTGGAAGCCGCACTCAAAAGAGTTAGCAGAGTTTGTGGATGTGGTGATGAAAATAGTCAGGATACAAGTTGCTATGGTTGTTTGAGAAGTTACAGAAACCAGTTCGCGCATCAATATTTGCAGCGTGGGCCAGTATTGCACTATCTCGAAGATGTATTAGCCAAATGGTCATGAAAAGATTGCTCGACCCCGCCCAAAAACACGACCGCAGGCCTCCCGATGGATTGAGTCCGCTGGTCGGTTTTTCATAAGCGCCGCGCCCTTTCAGGAAGCGTGGCGCGTTTTTGTCTATCTATCCACTCAGGGGAGGCAGGTTATAGCCGAGGAAAGCGGACATTATATTCAATTGGATCAACCCGATCTGGTGATTGATGCCATCCGGGAGATTGTGGCGCAAGTTCCAGACTTCCAAAGTCTCCAAGACTTCGGAAGTCACGGTCACCCTGTTCTTCCGCCGCGCCTTCAAGCAATTGATGGATCAGAAAGGCTGGGATGCGCCGGATATTGTGATGGAGCAGCAAACCATCAACCTGCCGTAGGGCGGATTTCTTATCCGCCACCCCGTCGTAGGGCGAGTTTCCTACCCACCGCTCCTGGCCGGTATAGAAACCGGCTCTACGCTATAATGAGCGTAATTGGTAAGCAACCAATCCTTGCGAAGATTACATTTCTGGCAGAATTCTTGCTGCAGACGTTGTCCTTACCGGAAATTGATATCGGGATGCGGTGAAACCTTCGCAAGAGTGAGCAGTTACCGTAACTTTTCGACCACATTGGCGTAAATATACATGAGACTTTTTCCAACAAAATCAAGAGGAGAATGTTATGAACAGAAGAAACCGTACGCAACTTGCCCTCGGCTTGATCCTCATCTTGGTGGCGGCCTGGCTTGTGGTAGCCAAGTTCCGCCCCGACCTGACCGCCTGGCTGACGCTCACCTTCGACTGGCCAATGTGGGTTGTCTTCGCTGGCGGCATCCTCCTGCTCATCGGCCTGCTGGTCGGCGCGCCAGGGATGGCCGTGCCGGCTTGCATCGCGGCTGGCATCGGCGGCATCCTGTATTACCAGAACGCCAGCGGTGACTGGGCATCCTGGGCGTACATGTGGGCGCTGATCCCCGGCTTCGTCGGCCTCGGCATCATCCTGGCCGGGATTCTCGGCGAAGGTTTCCGCCGTAACCTCCGCGAAGGACTGAAACTGATCGTTATCAGCGCGGTGATGTTCCTGATCTTCGGCGCAGCCTTCGGCGGGCTGGACATCCTCGGCCCATACAAGGAATACACACTGGCCGGGTTGCTCTTCCTGCTCGGCCTGTGGTTGATCCTGCGCGGCGCATTCCGCCGCCGGAAGGAGTAAGACCATGCGTCGCAGTTATCTTTTCTGGGGAAGCGCCCTCATCCTGCTATCCGGCCTGTTTCTGCTCAAGGCTATCGGCGTCATCCAAGATGACGTCTTGGGTTACTTCTGGCCGCTGTTGCTGCTGCTAATCGGCGTCTGGGTGCTGGCCAGCGCCTTCCTGCCACGCGACACTTTCGTCGAAGAAGGCCAGGCGTTCGCCATTGACCTGCAAGGCGCGAGCGAGGCAAAAGTCGAGTTCAATCACCGGGCAGGCCAGATTGAAATCCGCGCCGGTGCCCCGTCCGGCCAACTGATGACCGGCACGAAAGCGCTCGGCATGGATGTTTCCAGCAAACTTGTCGGCGGCATACTGGAAGCGGAAGTGAACGCCGGCCCGACCTTCGTCCCGTTTATCGGGCCGAGCGGCGGCGCGTGGCGGTTCGAGTTGAACCGCGAGATCCCCTTGAGGCTGGAAGTGAGCGCCGGGGCGAGCAACGTGAGCCTCGACCTGAGTGACCTGCTGGTCAAATACCTCAGCCTGGAAATTGGCGCCAGCAGCCTCCGCCTGACGCTGCCATCCCGCACCGAAAGCACGTTCGTCGAGATCGAAGCCGGCGCGGCCAACATCGAGATCAGTGTGCCGGAGGGCGTGGCGGCGCGCATCCGCCTCAAGGAGGGGATGACGGCTTTGAAGGTTGACCGCGCCCGTTTCCCGAACCTGGAAAGCGGCATTTACCAATCCGCGGATTACCATCAGGCTGCTCATCGCGCCGAATTGAATATCGAGGCCGGCGCCGCCTCGGTCAATATCCAATAATCACTCCCGATTAGGCCTTCGGCAGACTATTGACAGAGGAGAATCAGATGAAAAAAATAGACTTTCGCATCATCACCGGCGTCCTTCTGATCCTGGGCGGCATCCTGGGCCTGCTCGATAAGATCGGGATCATCAAGGAAGGCTTTAACCTGTTCTGGGCGGTGGTTTTCGGGTTCGCCGGAATAGTATTCTTGTATTTCTTCTTCACCAATCGCAATAACTGGTGGACGGCCATTCCGGGTTTCACCCTGGCGGGAATTGCGGCTTCATCCTTCCTGCCAGATGGCCTCGGCTGGGACGGGTTGGCCTTCCTGGGCGGCATCGGCCTGGGCTTCTGGGCGGTTTACTTCAGCGGGCGCCAGCGCTGGTGGGCGATCATTCCGGGCGGCGTGCTGATCACGCTGGGCGCGACTGCCGCGCTCTCAGAGGCATTCAGGATCCAGGATACCGGCAGTGTCTTCTTTATCGGCCTGGGGCTGACCTTCCTGCTGGTGGCTGTGCTGGCGCGGCATACCTGGGCGTATATTCCAGCGGTAATTCTGATCGTTTTCGGCGCGTTGATTGATACCGCCTTTCAGGGCAGCCTGGACTACGTCTGGATTGCGGCGCTCTTCCTGGGCGGCCTGGCTTTGATCTGGCAATTCTTCCGCTCACGATAGCCCCCTCGTGACGTAAAGGGATGGAACGACAGTTGAAATGTCGTCCCATCCCTTTATTTCTTCCAATGGGAGAAAAGGTTACTTTTTTCTCTCCATAAACCGCTTATACACCCGCTTCCAGGCCTCGGAGGGATTCTCAGGCCTGGCTTTCTTATGGCCGTCCTTGCTCAACAGGAAGGCGAGATCCTCGAGCAAGGCTGAAACCGGTTCCGCTGGTTTCTGTTTAACCAACGGCTGGCCACGGTTGATGGCTTCCACAAACACATCCGGGCTGTAGGGAATGACCACGGTTGTCTGCACGCCCAGCGCGGATTCAATCTTATCTTTTGGCAAACCCAGACGCGGGAAAGTGGCGTTCAATACCAGTTTGATTTTTTCAGATGGGTAGCCGAGTTTTGTGTAAGTATCCAGAGCGGCAACCACGGCACGGATGGAAGCCATATCCGGCGAGGCCAGCATCAGGATGACATCCGCAGAATCCAGGGCATAAATGACTGAATCGCTGAAATCGTGCGGCAGGTCGGCCACGATGTAATCATAGTGTTGGCGCAACAGGCACAGGGCAACGCCCAATGTTTCAGGATCAATCGTTCCAGCCTCGGTGGGAAAGGTCGGCGCAGCGATGAAAGCCAACCCGCTCTCGTGTTTTCCAACAATCGATTCAAGAGCGTCCATATCCAACTCGCCAGCCCTGTATTGGGCGATATCGGCCCAAGTGCGCTTGAGCGTAGCATTGAGCATCAAGGCGACCTGTCCGGCAATCATGGTCAAATCGAGCAGCATGGTTGGCGACTTCCACAGGGCTGCCAGTCCCACACCCAGGTTGACAGCCAGAGTGGATGAGCCGATGCCGCCGCGCAGACTGTGGACGGCAATGAATTTCGCTTCTTCCGCAGCAGGCGCAGCCGGGCCGGGCGCGCGCCCGGATACAGCGCGGCGTAAAAGTACCGTGCAGCGGGCGACAAGTTCGGCCGGCTCGAAGGGCTTGGTCAGGTGATCGTCTGCGCCAGCCTCGAAGGATTTGAGTTTATCCTGCAAACCGGCCTGTGCGGTCAAGACGATGATGGGCGTGTGGGCAAAATCCGCCTCGCGGCGCAGATTGCGGGTGACTTCGTAACCGCTAATATCCGGCATCATCACATCGGTGATGATCAGATCTGGCTTGAGGCTGCGCGCCTTTGTCAACCCGGCCATGCCATTTTCAGCGTACTCGATCTGACAACCGTGCTCTTCGAGCGCGCGGCTGACCATTTTGTAATAGACCGGCTCATCGTCAATTACCAGAACGCGGGACATATCATCCTCCATCAAATCTCATGAAGCGGATTTCGATAGCTGGTTTTTACAATTTCATATTCAGCCCGGCCATATAGCTGCTCAGGCGGGTTGATTCAGTCTCGATCGTTGATACAAGATCGGGCACCCCGGTCAGATACTCCCGCTTGCCGAACATTTCCAATTGCGCGGCAGCTCTGGAAAGCGGCATGGCTCTGAAATTGGCCGAGATGCCCTTGAGATTATGCGCCAGTCTTCCAAGCGTGCTGGCATCCCCCGCTTGCAGCGCGAGGCGCATTTCCTTTATACGCTCCGGCAGGCTGCCAATGAACTCCTGGCACATTTCGAAAAAGAAGGCGCGGTCATCGCTGAAGAGCGGTAAAGCAGTTTGAATATCAAGCGGCGTTTCCACCTCGTCAGTGATGAAAGTCTCCCTGGAAGGCTGGTCAGGCTGGAAGTCCAGGCTGGCTGCGCCAGATTCGCCGAAAAGGCCTTCGCCTATTTGCAGCATCGCCGCCGACTGCGCAGAATAATCCTGCGTCTCGATCTCATCCGGGCGCGGCGCGCCTTCACGCACCGCCCAGCGGTCGAGTGCATTGAGCAGCGCCTGCGCATCGAGCGGCTTGGAGACGTAGTCGTCCATGCCCGCCTCGAGGCAGCGTTCACGGTCGCCTTTGAGCGCATAGGCGGTCATGGCAATGATGGGGATATGTTTCTCGCCCCCTTCCCAGCGGCGGATGCGGCGGGTGGCCTCGAAACCGTCCATTTCTGGCATCTGCACATCCATCAGGACGGCATTGTATGGCTCCTTCTGTACTTTCTCGATGGCTTGCAAGCCATTCTCGACCGTATCCACCGAAAAGCCGGCCTTCTGCAGCAGGACAACCGCCAGTTTCTGGTTGATGAGGTTATCTTCAGCCAGCAGGATGCGCAGACCCTGGCGTTTCTGCTCGGAGAGCGTGTGGCGCGTCACCAGCCTTCCGGTGCCGGGCAGGCTTGGCTTCTGGCCAAGAACGGCGACCAGCACATCGTAAAGCAATTTTTGTTTGACCGGCTTGAGCAGGTAAGCGGAGCAGCCCAAGGCTTGGAGCCGGACGGCATCGCCGCGCTGACCCATCGAGGTCAGGATGATAATACTGGCTTGTTTTCCAATCGGGTTGCTGAATATTTCTCTGGCGGTCTGTTCGCCGTCCATGCCGGGCATCTGCATATCCAGCAGAATGATGCGGTACGGGTCGCCAACGCGGTGGGCGGCGCGCAGCATTTCCAGCGCTTTTGCACCGCTGGGAGCGGTGTCTATCCGGCCGCCAAAGCCCTCGACCATTTTCGAGATGATCAGCCGGTTGGTGGCATTGTCATCCACGCCGAGAATATGCAAACCCTGAAGTTCTAGCGGGGAAGCGGCTGCCGGTGCGAGAGATGGGGCCGCTTCCGGGCGCTTCTCGAATGTAATGTTAAACCAGAAGGTGCTGCCGACCCCGGGCGTGGATTCGACGCCGATCAGGCCGTTCATCGCTTCGACCAGTTGTCTGCATATCGTCAACCCCAGGCCGGTGCCACCGTAGCGGCGGGTGGTAGATCCATCCGCTTGCGTGAAGCGCTCGAAGACGGTGCTCAATCGTTCCCTGGGGATGCCAATGCCGGTATCCTGCACCGAAAACCGGACTAAAACATGGGTATCGGTTTCTTCCAGCGGTTCGGCGCGGATGACGATTTCCCCCTGATGCGTAAATTTGACCGCATTGCCGACCAAGTTGACAAGTATCTGGCGCAGGCGGCCAGGGTCGCCGCGCAAGGCGGTCTTTAGATCGGGGTGGATCAGACAGGCAAGTTCCAGGCCCTTATCCTGGGCGCGCCTGGCGAGAGAGTAAGCCACATCCTCGATGGTATTGCGCAGGTTGAAATCTATGGCTTCGAGTTCGAGTTTTCCGGCTTCTATCTTAGAGAAATCCAGGATGTCATTCAGCAGGGTGAGCAGCGACTCGGCGCTTTTCAGCGAGGTTTCGAGGTAGTCGCGTTGTTCGGTAGAGAGAGAAGTATCCAGGGCAAGTTCCAACATGCCGATGACGCTGTTCATCGGGGTGCGGATCTCATGGCTCATATTGGCCAGGAACTCGCTTTTGGCGCGGCTGGCTTCCTCCGCCTCTCTGCGAGCGCGGGTCAAATCTGAAATATCGTGGTAAATACCCAGCGCGCCCACTTTTTCCCCGCTGACGATGATCTGGACGCCGAAGATTTCCACTTCGACGAGAGTCCAGTCCTTGCGCCGGCGCTGGCCGAAACCATGCACAGAACCGGACATGGCTTGCTCAGTAAAGCAGACGGCCTGCTCGACAGTCTCCGGAGTGGTAACCAGTTCATCTATACTCGCTCCCTCGATCTCATTTTTGGCGTATCCAAACAATGTCTCGAAAGCGGGATTGCACGAAACGATTCTCTCGTTGTTGTCCAATACAACTATCGCCGTGGGGCTATAAAACACCAGGGCTTCAAAGTATTCTTTCTGGCGAAGCAATTCGGCTTCGGCTTGCTTGCGGGCGGTTATATCCCGAAAGATGTATATCGTCTGTGGCGGCAGATCTTTCACCAATACTGGATAGACAGAGGCCTCATAAGATCCCTCCAGACAGGGGAAAGTTATATCCCCGCTTTGTCTATTCCAAGTGACTTCGTCCTGATCACATTGGAACAACACCGATGCCAGCGGTTGCCCAATTAGCTCTTGAAATGTCCTGCCGAGCTGTTTACTGGCAGTCAAATTACAGCGCAGGATGTTATCCTTGTCATCAGTAATAATGATCAGATCGGTGACCGCGTCGAAAGTAGTCTCCCACGCTTTCTTGCCCGCGCTGATGAGCATCTCAGTTTGACGACGTTCCTCGACTTCGCCTTGAAGTTCCTGATTGGTGCGCACCAGTTCCGAAGTCCGCTCCGCGATCGTCGCCTCCAAACGGGCATTCAATTTGACGAGACGCTCTTCACGTGAGCCATAAAACCCGAAGCCCAGCCCCAGGAACAAGGGCACCGTGTCAATGATCCATAACAGCGGGGAGCTCATCTGAGCGGAAATCATCGCTTTTAGATTAAGCGGCTCATGGCTGGCAAACAGATGGAGGATGGTACCAAAGACAGGGAAGATCATCCCGAACAATACACCCAGGAGAGTGTATTTATAAGTCTGGGAAAGGCCGGTAAATATTTTCATTGGGGCCTCCATAATTAACAAAGATCGCGTAACTGTTCAACCCGATTGTCATTCTCCCGGAAGGACACCGGGACGGTGTGGGCGAAGTCGAAAGAACGCTCCCTCAGAGCCTGCCCTGAGTGCAGCGAAGGGGTAACAGGCATGAGCAGTTACCTTAGTTTAACATAAATCATGGATTTATATTGCTCATCCCCCCAAACCGGCAGCATTACAGATTCTTCCCCGCCATGTCTTAGTCTGGCGGCAGGTTCAGAAACCTGCCCTACTTATGCCTCTTCAACTCGCTCGATATCCGGAAAGAATTGCCGCACGGTCCCCTCCACCCAGCCGTGCAATGTGGCCGGGGAGAGCGGGCAGCCCAGGCAGGCTCCACCCAGTCGCACCTTCAAGACTTTCCCATCAAAAGCAACAAATTCTACCGATCCGCCGTGGAAATGCTCGATATAAGCGCTCAGTTGTTCGATCAAACCTTTCATCTGCGCTTCTTTCGAAATGGGTTTCGTTTGCGCCATTTTTCCAACCTCCTTGTGCTTTTGCGTAAAGCCGGCCGGCTGGCTTATACCTTTCGCCAGCAAGGATGTCACCTGCGTCCGCCGGCTCTGCCAGCGTTCAGATATTACGGCTGCCAGGCGGTCGAGAATGACTTTCCCGACTTCAGGATGCTGGTCACATAATGCGCGCAAATCGTTGCCGCGCACCTGCAAGACTTCACAATCCGTCAGGCACATCGCCGAGGAAGTATATGCCACATTCCCTAATGCCGCGGACCAGCCGAAGACACCGCCCGGTTGGATATGCGTAACGGTCATCATAGCCCCGTCATCCGGTTTGAAGCGGATGGCTACCTCGCCTTTTACAACCAGATAGAGATATTCGGCGTTATCCCCTTGCTCAAAAACGGCTCTATCGAGCGGATAAACCTGCGGCCTGAAGAAAGGCGTCAATAGTTCCAAGTCTGCCGCGCTTAATCCTTCGAAGAAAACGGACCGCTCAAGGGCATCAAATATCATTGTATGATATTATTCAAACCCACCTGCCCTTTCAAGTGGAGAACTTCCTAAATTGAAAGACATTTGTCCCTCATTTCTTCATTTTCGGATCACCCACCCTGCAACTTCTGATTATGAAAAACATCTGATGATTAACAAGACCACGCCAGAGTTTTCGCTTGAGGCGCTCAAATCAGGAGAGCCGAACGAATTCGCCCGCTTTGTAGATACCTTCTCCGGCCCCATTTACCGCATGGCGCTGAAAATGCTCGGCGACGGACAGGATGCTGAGGATGTACTCCAAAATACTTTCCTAAATGCGTTCAAACACATCCATAGTTTCGAGGAACGCTCCAGCCTCTCCACCTGGCTCTATCGCATCGCCGCCAATGAAGCCCTGATGTTGATCCGCAAGCGACACCCTGAAACAACCTTGACGGACACAAATTTGGAAGACGCTGAGGGCGAGGATTATTCCCCGCTCCAATTCGTGGACTGGTGCTGCCTGCCGGAGGATGAATTGCTTTCGGTCGAAGCCAGGCGCCATCTCGACCGGGCCATCCAGCGCCTGCCGGAGAAACTGCGCATCGTTTTCATCCTGCGCGACCTGGAGGGTTTATCCATCGAAGAGACTGGTCAGGCGCTTGACTTGAGCCAGACCGCGGTAAAAACTCGTCTGCTGCGTGCGCGCTTGAACCTGCGCGAGCAACTCAGCAGTTATTACGGCGAACTCACTCACGATCGGAGGGACAAGAAATGACACAAACCGCGCATTGCAAATCGTTGTTGGAATCGCTCTCCGACTACGTGGATGGCACGCTCAACGAGGATTTGTGCGTTGAGCTACAGCGACACATCTCCGCATGTCAGAATTGCAGCATCGTGGTGGACACGCTGCGCAAGACCATCTATCTTTATCATGCGACCACCGCCGAGCCGGCAAACGTACCCCTCGACGTGCGCGAGCGCCTCTTCCACAGCCTGAAACTGGAAGCTTATCTCCAGCATTAAGCAACTTTTTTGGACTCAAAGTATCTATACTGGGCACGGTCAGCGCGTAACCCAAAGGAACGGGAGGAACGATGGACACAAGAGTGACCTGGCAAGAGGGATTGACTTTCACCGGCACAGCCGGCAGCGGTTTCAGCGTCCCGCTTGGCGCTTCGGCGGAAGTGGGCGGCGCGGACGACGGCTTTCGCCCCCTGGAGCTGATGGGCGTCAGCCTGGCCGGTTGCACGGCGATGGACGTCATCTCCATCTTGAAGAAAAAACGGCAAGATGTAACTGCCTTCGAGGTGCGCGTTCATGCCGAGCGAGCGCAGGAGCACCCACGCATCTTTACCCACATAAAGATCGAGTATATTGTCACCGGGCGCCGCATTGATCCCGCCGCCGTGGAACGGGCGCTGGAGCTTTCCAAAACCACATACTGCCCGGCGCAGGCGATGCTCGCCAGGGTGGTCGAGATCGAGTTGAGTTACCAGATTATCGAAGTTTGATGCTTCTTTTTCTAATCAGGTGACAGTCACCTTCGAGGTGACTGTCACCTGACTTCAACCTATCTCCCCGCCCGCACCTGACTGGCCAGATCCGAACAACCCTTGCAGGCCGTCACGGTAAGGCCATTGCGAGTCAACGTTCCCTGGTAGGGTGCGCTCCCATTGTGAGCGATCCAGCCTTCCAAATTGAAGGCCAACGGCCCATCCGCGGGGATCCATTCACCGTTATATTTGCGGGCGATATGGATGTGCGTGCCGGTCGTCGCCCCGCCCTCGCAGGAGGGATGCCCCAGCGGGTCGCCAGCTTTCAGGATTGCGCCCAGCGGGACGCGGCCATCGCTGCCCACGTGTAGATAGAGGATCACCCAACCGCTGCGTTCATCGCCATTGCTATCCAGATCGAGCATGATCACGCCAACGCCCACACGGACAACCACGCCGTCGGCTATGGCGGTCGTCCATTTATCGGTAGGGACACACCCTCCGACCGAAGCCGGGGGCGCGAAGTCAATCGCTGCCAATGGTTCTCCCGTCCCCCAGCCAGTGTGCGGACCGCCGGTATAAGTCCATGCCTCGCCGGCTGTGAAGGGGAACAGGAACGGCGGTTGTTTCAGGCTGACCGGAATGTGGGGAACTTCTGCCGCCCAGGGATCGCCAAACAACTTTTGATATGTATACGCCAGGCCATCGGGGCCAACCGCGTGGTCGTATTCCTCTTTCGGATGCAGGCGCGAGAAATAATATTGGATGCCAACCGTGGCGGCATTCTGCCAGGGATCCGGGCGATCCAAACTGCCGTCGCGATGCTCGAAAGAGGTCAGTCGCCCCGTCCGCCAACCGTAATAACCATTATTGAGCGTATTCGCGGCCCAGACCAGTTGCAGGTAGAGGCCGCGATGCGAATATCTGCGGTAGCCGAGCGGATAGGATGTATCCGGTGGTTCAGCCTGTGAAAGCGCGCCGGTTTGATATTCCAAAATGGCGAGCAGCAAACGCGGGCTAACGCTGAAGTTCATGGCGACATAATCCACGATCTGCGCGCCGCTGCGCCAGTCGCCTCCCACGTAGTCGCGGAAATCCTTCAGCCAACCAGGATGTCCGGCGACGAAAACCGAGGAATCGAACTCGACCGCCGAGGGGCCGTTGACGAACAGGTTATCGGGAATGATTTTGAAGGGACTGCCCCACAACGGCAAATAATAGATGGGAATTTTCATCGGCATGCCGTGCGGCATGGTGGTGGCGTCGGCCGGGATTTGGGGGTTGGCCTGGCGAATCTGTTCCACAGTCGTATTAAAACGGGCTGCCAGCGCCGGCAGTGTGTCTCCCATTTGCGCAACGTAATCCACCAATTCGCCCGGTTTATAAGCCGGGCGCGCCGGGAGCGGGGTCGGCGAAGGCCCCGCGAAGAGCGTCGGCGTCGCGGTGACAGGCGCCAGGTCCGCAACCGCAGCCTGGGGCATACAGGCCGACAACATAAGGGACGCGATGACGAGAAGCAGTAAACCACGAAATGGGAAATTATTCATCCGGCAAACGGGTGATCTGGGTCTCGAAAGAACCGTTATCCCTGGCAATGACGATCTTATCACCCTTCGTCAGCGTGCCCTCGTAGGGCTTCTTTCCAGCGTGCGCCACCCAGCCACTGAGGGTAAATGGGAGCGGGCCATCGGCCAGCACCCACTCGCCGTTATATTTTCGCACGAAGTGAAGGTGTGTGCCTGTGGCAATACCCCCTTCGCAGGAAGGATGACCGATCAAATCACCCGCATTCAACCAAACTCCGAGGGGGACGCGATCCTTCGTACTGACATGCAAGTGGATCAAATTCCAGCCGGTCTGTTCATGGCCGTCGCCGTCCAGGTCCAGGACGACCACCCCATAACCTGAGCGCACCACCCGCCCGGAGGCGGAAGCCACGATCCAACGCTCTGAAGGGACACAGCCGCTTTGATCCGCGCCCGGGGCAAAATCCAATGCAGCCAGGGCGCCCTGCAATTCCCAGGCCGGAGGCGCCCCGTCGCTGGAATATGCCTGTCGCATCCAGGCCGAATGCGGCCCGCCGCTGAAGCTCCAAAGCTGATTAAGCTCAAACGGCAACGTCAGCGCAGGCTGGGTCAGTCCGGGCGGGAAGAGCGGCCCGACTGCCTGGTCGCGCCCCCATCCATCTCCGAACATGCGCGCATACAGGGCCGGGAATCCGATGTTGGCATCTATGGCCTGCGCCCATTCATTATAGTTTCGCGTTCGTGAAAAGTAATACTGGATCGCAACTGAACCGGCATTCAGCTCCGGCGAGAGACGCGCCGTCGTCCCATCCCGGAAAGTCAATTCGGTCAACGAGCCGCTCCGCCAGCCATAATAGCCTTTCGACAGTTCCTGCACTGCCCACATCATTTGGCGGAAAAGGAACCGGTAATGAACGTCAATGTAGCCAAGGGGATAATCACCTTGAGCAAAATTGGAAGGCTGGCCGTTCACCCAGCCGCTATCGTACTCGATCAGAGCCAGCAGCAAGCGCGGGTTGATCGAGTTCTCAATGGCAATCCGCTGGACAGCCTGCGCGCCGCTCGTCCAACCGGTGCTGACCAGATATTCTCTATAGACGCTCAAATAGCCATTCGCCCCGGATACGTAGGCAGCCGTGTCGAAATCCTTTGACGAGGGAGAATAGACCACCTCGCTATCCGGCATAATTTGGATGTTGGGGGTGGTCTCACCCAGGCGGTTGGGGATGATTAGGGGCGTATCCGCGTCCAGCAGCGCCGTCGCTGGCAAGCTCGCCGGGGAGGAGATTTCGGAGGCGTCCACGCCGAAGTGCGCCGCAACGACCGGCAGGCTATCGCCCGATTGGGCATAATACAGGAACGGCGGTTGCGGAGTGAACGAGACGGGGGTCGCGGTTGGGGTCGGGGGAAGCGGCGTCGGAGAAGCCGTGAAGGTCGGCTCCGGCGTCCAGGTCGGGATGGGCGTCGGTGGGTCAGCCGTCCAGAAAATTGGTGCAGTCGCAGTCGCGGTAACGGTTGGCTCAGTCATCCCCCACAGCGGAGCGCAGGCGGAGAGCATACCGGTAAGGAGCAGCAAGACGGCGGTTTTACACACGGGATAAGAGGCGGGCTTCATCGCTGACGATTATACCGCAACCACCCTCACCCCTAACCAGGAACCCGTTTTCTCCAGCAATTCTCAATATAAACCGTGTCATTGCCTGCACTGAGCCGCAGGCACACGTGCGAGACGGCGCTCTTCCGTCGAAGCAATCCCCTGTTTTAGCGAGGAGATTGCTTCCCTGGCCTAGCCCGCCAGGGCAGGCGCAAAGCATGCCCTGAGCGAAGCGAACGGGTGCGCTCGCAATGACATAATGAGAATTGCTGCGTTTTCTCGGAGAAAACGGGTTCCTGACTTAACGTTGAATCTGGTTGATGGGGTTGTTGCCGTCGAAGGCTTCGACAGTCACGCCGTTGCGCGTCAGGTAGCCGTCGTATTCGACGCCCGTGCCGGACGATACCCATCCATCCAGGATGAATGGGACGGGACCATCCGCGGGGATCCATTCACCGTTGAAGCGTCGCGCCAGATGAAGATGGGTGCCGCTCGACAGGCCGCCCTCGCAGGAGGCGTACCCGATACGCTCGCCAGCGCGCAGGTAGGCGCCGGCGCGGACGCGGCCCTGGCTTTCGATGTGCATGTAAAGCACCGTCCAGCCGGTCTGTTCGTAACCGTCGCGGTCCAAATCCTGAACGACCGCGCCGTTATGGGCGCGGAGTATCAGGCCGTCGGCCACCGCCATGACCCAGGCTTCGCTTACCACGCAGCCCAGCTCCTCGCCAGGTGGGGCAAAATCCAGCGCGGCCCAGGCTGAGCCGGCGTCCCAACCGCCGTGCGGCCCACCGGTGAAAGCCCAGATCTCGCCGCTCGCAAAGGGCAATTGCATTGGCGGTTGGATCAAATTCACCGGCACGAGCGGCTCGATGGCCTGATCGAAAGGGTAGCCAAACAACTGGGAATAGGTCGCAAACAAGCCATGCTGCGAGACATCCTGCAGCCAGGCCGGGTAATCGTCCAATTGGGCGAACAGGTTCTGGACGCCGGCCGTCGCGGCGTTGATGGACGGGTCAACCGGCACAACGCTGCCGTCCGCCAAAAGCCAGTCGGAGACCGCGCCGGCCCGCCAACGATAGTAACCCTGGTTGAGGGCGTTGGCCGCCCAGGTCAACTGGCGATAAAGTCCGCGATGCCAGTAATCATTGACTCCGAGCGGCGCATCCAGCCTAGCCGGATCAGGGTTCGGATTTGTCAGCCAGCCGGAGCGATGTTCCAAGACTGCCAACAGCAGTCGTGGGCTGACAGAGTAGTTCTGCGCCACACGGCAAATGATCTCGGCCGCGTTCAGGGTTTCGCCATCCACATCCTGCTGGTAACTTGACAGGTAACCGTCTTTGTTGCGGATAAAAGCCTCCGGGTCCAACAGGATGCTCATCGGCCCGTAGACCAACTCGGAATCGGGGATGATCTTGAACGACGGGCCGCTGGCCTGGGGCGTGGGAAGCGGGATTTTCAGCACCTGTCCTACGTCCAGGGCGTTCGGGTTGTACAGGCTGTTGGCCTGCGTCAAGGCTTCCAGGCTGACACCAAAACGAATCGCGATAGCGCCGAGTGTATCCCCAGGCTGGACGACGTACGTCTCCGGGCCGCGGCGCGGGGTGGGCAAAACGCGAGGCGCATCCGGCGTGGGAGTCAGGATGGGCGCACCGGGAATCCGCGTCGGGGGGAGACGGAAGGAGGCCGTAGGGGTGGAGCCGGTCACAGATGCGGGAGGCAGGCCCGGGGTCGAGTCCGCAACGGGAGGAAGCCAGGCGGGAGAATCCGGCGCGGGGCGCACACAGGCTGCCAGCCCTACGCTGAGCAGCGTTGAAACGGCGAAGATGAGTCCAGGGGTGCATGGTCTGCGAAGGTACATGCCAGGATTTTAGCATATCCTTTGATTGCGGGGGTATATCTGCTACAATCAGCCCACACTAATAGGTAGATGTCAGCCATTAGGACATCGTAGAAAGCCATGCCATCACCTGCTTTTTGAGCGTCAGGCGGAAAGGGTCTGCGGACGAGCTGAGAAGCGAACGTTCCACAGGGATAGGCCTTTCAAATTCTTCACGGAGAGGTAGTACTGGCTCTTTGAGCGGGAAAGGATGCTCTGCGAGGCACTTTCGTTTAGGTGCATCTGGGGCAGCAGCGTAGATGCGGAGTTTGGCGCCCTGCAATGTGAACTGCAACGTGGCCCAAACACCCTGTTTTGGTTGAGTGCCGGGCACATCCCAGTCCAAGTTGAGGAGTTCGATCTTCTTTTCAGCGCTGACCTTTCGGATGAAGTGAACTTGTCCCACGGTCA
>JASEHI010000047.1 GCA_030018695.1 Anaerolineales bacterium | reverse complement strand
AGCCGTTTTTGCGAAGAATCTCCTGGCACGCAGGGCAGATTCTTCACTCCGTTCACATCGTCCCGACACTTGCACCTGCTGCACACTTGCCTTGGGTGCAAGTGCCAGGGAGTGCAGGTGTGTCCTTCGGGAGAATGATAAAAGCGTAGATCGTGACCGTGCTCAGTATATTAAGGACAGCCTCCAGTAACAGGTTGCACCTCACGGACAGGATGATCATCTCGGCGAGATCGAATCTAAAAGCCGCGTGGAACAAAGAATGTGTGGAAAACTCCCTTTGGTGAGAAAAACCCTAAAAAAAACAACTTCAGAAAATTTTAGGAAGCCGGCGATGGATTTTGAAATTAACAAGCCCGGCGAACTGCGGTTCATTAGAAATTCCTCCATTTTTGGAAAAATGTCTACCGCCGTACGCCGGGTTAACGAAAAACCAGAGTACATAGTACTCCGGTTCTCTCTCAGTAGCGGGGCCAGGACTCGAACCTGGGACCTCCGGGTTATGAGCCCGACGAGCTGCCACTGCTCTACCCCGCGTCGTTTATTTAGCGGACGAGTATTGTATCACTCCCCCCAACCCTCGTCAAGTAAAATTTCATGAATCCAGAAATCGGGCGCGGGAACTATGGTGTGAGATAAACTTCCTGGCTGAAAAGGTAGATTGTCCCCGGGATGCGCTCATCTGACTGGCGGACCGTCAGCCGCACCCAAGTGGCCGCGGGGATGGCGTAAGTCATCTCGGCTGCTATTGGGAGATAACTGTCATCCGCGGCGGGTTGGAGGGCAATCATTTTCGAACCAACGACCGCGCCTTTGGAGGTTATCAATTCGACGATCAAAGGCTGGCTATTGAATGGACGCATCTGGCCGCTCACGGTCAGCTTCCCTTTCGAGACCCGCGCGCCCGCTGAAGGTGACTCCAGCAAGCAGCGCTCATCCAGATTGCCCGGCGGATTGATCTCTTCATACCCGGCGGAAAGCAAGACGAGGCGGACAGAGGTGAGCGCCTGGATGCGCCCGAATTGATCCTCTGTGCTGATTTGCAAGCGCGCCACTTCCGCGGCAGCCGTCACCTCGAAGGGGATCTCAACCGATAGATAAGCCCATTTCCCGGATGTGTAGACGCGTAATAGTTGACGCGCCAGCAGACGGCCATCCTCGCCGTAGAGCTCGACCCGGGTCAAGTTATCGTCGCCAGGGACTATGTAACTAAGCAGTTTGATGGGTGAGCGCACTTTGGAAAGCGGCCCGGGGGTCAGGATTTGGATCGCCGCCGCAGAGGCCGGCGCAGGCGTAAAATCCGGGGTCGGCGTATCGGTTGGGAAGAGGCTCGGAAGCGGAAAGGGTGTCCCCGTCAGGCCCTCGGGAGAGGCTGTCGCGGAGGGCGAAGGGGAAGGCTCGGGTGTGGCAGACGGTTCAAAGGTTGGTGTGTCGGCCACGGGCGGGGGGAGAAGCGGCTGTGTTGGGGTGGGGAGCGCGGCCATGGTCAAGGCAACTGCTGTCGGCAGGTAACCGGTCGGCCAGGGGGTCGGCAGCGAATTTCCCCAAAGCGGGCTGCAAGCGGTCAGGAACACAAACAATAAATAGACTGGTGTGAGAGGTCGGGCGATTTTCATACCACAATACTGCCCAAGGCTATATGGTAGAGACACCCGCTGGGGCGTCTCTACTTGTTTGTTTATGGTAGCTTCATAGCAGTTAGTCGAAGAGATGACCTGTAGGGCGGCTTTCCATAGCCGCCACCCCTGACGGCAGGTATGGAAACCTGCTCTACAAGGGGTTCTCCGACAGGCTTCAAGCTACCATTACAGGCCGTAGATTTGACCGAATTTCTGGCTCAGATAGCGCAAGTATGGCGCTGCGTCAATCTTGGAGCCGGTGACCTTCTGCACCAGTTCTTGCGGCTCGAACTTGCGCCCGTGGCGGTGGATCTTTTCGCGCAGCCAGCCGAGCAGGGTATCGAACTTGCCCTCACGGATTTGCGCGGAGAGATTGGGGATATCCTCGTTGATCTTCTCCCACAATTGGGCTGAGACCAAATTGCCCAACGCATAAGTGGAGAAGTAGCCGATTATGCCGCCCGACCAGTGAATATCCTGCAGCACGCCCCTGGCGTCGTTTGGCGGGGTGACGCCCAGGTATTCCTGCATCTTGGCGTTCCAGACTTCAGGCAGATTTTTGACAGCCAGCTTGCCCTCCATCAGGGCAATCTCGATCTCCAGCCGGAGCATGATGTGCAGGTTGTAGGTGGCCTCGTCGGCTTCCACGCGGATGAGCGACGGCTGGACCTTGTTGATGCCCTTGTAGAACTTATCTAGCGGGACATTGCTCAATTGCGAGGGGAAGGTCTCCTGCAAGCGCGGGTAGAAGTGCTCCCAGAAGGGCAGCGAACGCCCGACCAGGTTCTCCCACATGCGCGATTGCGACTCATGCACCGCCAGCGAGGCGCCGCCATCCAGGGTGGTGCGCTCCAAGGCGTCCGGTGAACCCAGGCCATACAGGGCGTGGCCGCACTCGTGCATGGTGCCGAAGAGCATCGAGTTGAGGAAGTTCGGGGCGACGCGCGTGGTGATGCGGACATCGCGGTTGCTGAAGCCGGTGGTGAACGGGTGGGCAGCCTTGTCCTGGCGGCCACAGTTCCAGTCGTAACCGAATTTAGTGATGACACCCACCCCAAAATCCCACTGTTTCTTATCGTCAAAATCCTGGTGCAGGAAAGCATCGTCCACTTGGGGCTGCTGAGCAATGGCCTTGATCAGTTCGACCTGCTTTGGGCGCAAGGCATCGAATATTACCTTGACGTCCGCCGTTTTCATCCTCGGCTCGAAATTATCCAGCAAGATGTCGTAGGGATGGTCGGCCTGCGGGAAGAAGGAGACATAGCGATGGGCAAGCCCAACAATCTTTTCCAGATGCGGAAGGAAGATGGAGAAATCGGATTTCGAGCGGGCGTCCATCCAGGCCTGCTGCGCCATGGTGGTCACTTGCGCAAACTCGACCACCCACTCGGAGGGGACGCGGGTCGCTTTTTCATAATCCCTGGCGCCAACTTTCACCAGGCGGGCTTCATCCGAATCGGGGTCAAGGGTTGCCGTGAGGGGTTTTAAATCTTCGAGCAGCTTGCCTAACTCTGGCGAGGTCTGACGTTCGTGCGCCAAACGTTGGAGGGTGCCCAACTGGTTGCCGCGTGCTTCCGCCCCGCCTGGCGGCATGTAAGTTTGCTGATCCCAGCCGAGCAGGGCGGCTGCCCCGCTCAGGTCAGCGATTTCAGCCAGGATGGTTTTGAGCTGTCCGAGTTTTTGTTCCATTTGGTTCTTCTGATTTGAATTTGTTACTCGACACTATACTGTGCACGACCATAACACGAACTTTTCGTTTATGCACCAAACTCGCCAACGAATGGGAAACGAATAAACGAATGAAACGGTAAAAAACTTATTTTGTACCCGTTTGAAGTATACCTCAACACTGCCTGAGTCTGAGCAGGTTAGCGCTTTGATCGCGGTCAATTATACCCGCTCACTGCCATCCGTCACCCTTCGACAACTAGTGCAGCCATCTCTACAATCTCAACCATACCTGTCACATGTCACACGCTACACGCTACACGCCACACGTCACTCGTACCTCAGCGCCTCCACCGGCACCAGATTGGCGGCGCGCGAAGCCGGGTAAATCCCGAAGAAGAGGCCAACGGCGGCCGAGAAAAGCGTCGCCAGCAGCACCGCATCCATGCCGATGGACGGATTGAACGGCGTCCCGGAGTTGGCGGCGATGCGCCCGACGATGAAGGAGAGTAACCAGCCGAAGAGGATGCCAATCAGGCCGCCGATCAGGCTGAGCAGCGAGGATTCGGTCAGAAACTGGATCAGGATATCCCGCTTGCGCGCCCCGAGCGCTTTGCGCAGGCCGATCTCGCGCGTCCGCTCGGTGACCGAGACGAGCATGATGTTCATGATGCCGATGCCGCCCACCAGCAGGGAGATGGCGGCGATGCCGCCCAGGAAGATGGTTAACACACCGGTGATGGTCGTGGCGATGGAAAGCATATCGCTTTGCGAGAAGATGCGGAAATCGTCCACGCCGACCGGCGTGCGGTGACGCTGGCGCAAGATCTGGGCAACCTCATCCGTAGCCAGCGGCACGGCCTCCGCACTGATGGCTTGCACCAGGAGCATATCCACCTGGTTGATTCCGCTCCTGCGGATCAGGCGCATTTGGGCGGTACTGAACGGGACGATGATGCAGTTATCGTGGCTGCCAAACATGCCGCCGCCCTTCGAGGCCAGGATGCCAATCACGCGGAAAGGCTGCCCCTCGATACGCACCGTCTCACCGACCAGTCCATCGTGACGGCCAAATAACTTATCGGCGACCTCCGGCCCGAGCAGGACCACCGAAGCGCGCTCTAGCAAGTGCGCCTGCGATAAAAACTCGCCTTCGGTAAGCGCGTAATTCTGCATCTGGAAATATTCTGGTGTAACGCCAACGACACTGGTCGTCTTCCGTTCGCCGCCGGCGGTAACTTCCATGTTGCCCTGAATACTGGGCGCAACGGCCTCCACGTTTGGCGCGGCAAGCGGATTGGCAATCGCCTGCGCGTCGGCCAGGGTCAGCGGGCGCGGGTTACGCACCTCTTCGGAAAAGTTGCCAGAAAAAATGAACAACAGGTTGGTGCCGATCCCGCTGATCGCGCCGGTGATGGTATCTTGTGCGCCGCGCCCAATCGCCAGCATAGCGATCACCGCCGCCACGCCGATGACGATGCCAAGTATGGTCAGGCCGGAACGCAGTTTGTTGGCATTGAGGCTTTCGAGCGCCTCGAGGATGGATTGTGCGATGTTCATGCTTGCGCCTCCACAGCCCCGTCGCGCAGACGGATGATGCGCTGCGCGTGGGCGGCCACGGTCGAGTCGTGGGTCACAATGATGAGGGTGGTTTTGTGTTCCCGGTTCAACGAGAGCAGCAGTGACATAATTTCCTGCCCGACCTTTGAATCCAGGTTGCCGGTCGGTTCATCGGCCAGGATCATGGCTGGCTGGTTGATCAGGGCGCGCGCAATGGCCACGCGCTGCTGCTGGCCGCCGGAAAGTTCCGTCGGGCGGTGGCTCATCCGGTCGCCCAGCCCGACGGATTCCAGCGCCTTGCGGGCGCGTTCCTTCCGCCCGCTGCTCATGCCGGCATAGCGCAGCGGCAGTTCGACGTTAGCCAGCGCCGTGGCACGCGGCAGCAAGTTAAAAGTTTGAAAAACGAACCCGACCTTGCGGTTGCGGATGGTTGCCAATTGATCGTCGTTGAGCGTGGAAACCGTCTCTCCGTCCAGGATATATTCGCCAGAAGACGGCCGGTCGAGGCAACCCAGGATGTTCATCAGGGTGGACTTGCCCGACCCGGACGGCCCCATGATCGCCACGACCTCGCCACGTTCGATCTGCAGCGAGACCCCTCCCAGGGCATGCACCTCCACCGCGCCCATCTTATAGACTTTGGCCAGGTTTTCGGCAACAATAACCGGATTTTCCATTAATCGCCTCCGCCCATGCCTCCGCCGAAGGGGCCTCGACCGCCGCCATTCGGCGAGAGGAATGTCGCCGGCGGGTTCAGGATGATCAAATCGCCTGCTTTCAGATCGCCGCCGACAACCTCGCTCATCGTATCCGAGTTGGCGCCCAGCGAGATCTTCACTTCCTGGGGTTGCCCATTGCGCAGGACATACACCACCCGCTGTCCATCCACCAAACGCACAGCCCGGTTGGGCACCAGCAATACATCTTGCAGCGCATTGACAACGACGATGACTGCGGCGGTCATGCCAGGCTTGACTTGAGCGTCTGCGTCGCTTATCTCGACCGTGACGGTAAAGTTCACCGCGCCCTGGGTAACATCCCCAACCTGGGCAACCTGGGTCACCTTACCATGATATTCCTGGCCGAAGATGGCATCGAAGGTGATGACCACCGGCTGCCCAATCTTGACTCTGTTGATGTCCACTTCGGAGACCTGTACATCCACCAGGAGACGCGAAAGGTTGTCGAGGCGAAAAGCATTTGCGCCGGCTTTGACCTGATCACCGGGCATAACATTTACAACGCTGACCGTCCCGGCAATGGGCGCTGTCAGGCGCGCCATATTTAAAGTAGCCTGGATCGCGGCCACTTTGGCGCGCGCGGCTTCGATATCTGCGGCGGTTGGACCGTCCTTCAAGCGATTCCACTCGCGTTGGGCGTCTTCCAATTGGGCTTGAGTCAGGGCGAGATTGGCACGCGCTTTGTCAATATCGCGGCTGCCGGGGACGAGCAGGAAGAAATTCAGATTGTTCTGGGCGCTTTTGAGCGACTGCTCGGCATTGTAGAGATTCGTATATCCCTGGGCCTTGCGCGAATCGTCGTCAGGCAGGTCTTTTACATAGTCATAGGCTGTCCTGGCTTGATCGTAACTCTCCTTCGCCAACGTGTATTTTGCCTGGGCGTTCTGAATGTCGGCCGAGGTTCCGCCGCGATTTGCGGCCAGCAAGCCATCCAGGGTGGCTTTGGCGCTGTCGTAATTCTTCTCAGCCTGGACCAGGTTCACTTGCGCCTGGGCGCTCTGCGTGTTGGAGTCGAGCAGATTGTCCAGGTTACGCTGGGCAGTCACCAGGTCTGCTTGCGCCAGAATGTCGCTTTGGGGCAGGGAAGTCTGCGCAAGCGTAGCCAGCACATCGCCCGCCGCGACCGAGTCACCGACATTGACAATTACCGTTTCCACGCTGCCGCTGGTTTGCCAGGTGAGAATGGCTGTCTGGTGAGCGCGCACCGTACCCGTTGCCCCGATGGTGGCGGTCAGCGTGCCGCGCTCCGCCTTGAACGTCTGGAATTGACCGGCGGCGGCCGAAGCCTGATTACTGGCGTTGAGCCAGAAAGCTCCCGCGATTACAGCAACTATCGCAACTGCAGCGATGATAATCCACATCTTTTTCTTCATTTACTACCTTCCTTCATAAAAGTATCTTTTCATTAAATCAAACGGGGGTGTTTCAAATGAGTTGAAGTAAGAACGTCCCGAAAGTTTTGCTGAGAAAATTTGATCGTTTTTTGCCAACCTTCGGGACGGTTTCAACTGAAATGAAACGCACCCAGCTCAAACTTGCAGCACTTACGTCCCTGTTCAACTAGCCTGCGCCGGGATCTCATCTGGCGTGGCTGCACCCAGAAACTTGAATTCTCGATAGGTCAGTGTCCAGACGCTGGATTGGAAGATTTGCATCCAGCCGCCGATCAGCAGCAAGGGCGAGCCGAGCGTCAGGAAGAAGAAGGGCAGCGCCGCCAGGATGCCGATGATCCAGGTCGGAGGTCCGCTGGTGAAGAGGCTGGCGATACCGAATGCGATCAGGGCGGGGATGGCAGCCACGACCAGACCGGCCAGCCCGGTAATAACGAAGACCGGAATGAGGATGATAAGCAGGATGAAGCCGGCGATGGCATAGCCAATCAAGATTCCGAGCATGATCAGCCACATCAGCGCCGCGCTCTTCCAATTAGACTTGAACATCTGCCAACCCTGGCGGAATGATTCGCCAACCGGCGCGTTCTCCAGCGCCGCCACCCGCATGAAGAACTGGCGCAGCAAACCGAGGAACACCATCAAGATGATAAAGGCAAATAGGAACAGAAACATACACCCGATGGCCGCGATCATCCCACCGACGGCCAGGTCAGTATTGCCGCTCTCGACGCTTATGAAGAACAGCACACCCAGGCCAATCAGCAGCGCAATGAGGAGAAATACCGGCAGGCTGATGACCAGATCAATCACCCAGATGCGGAAGGCGCGCCGCGACCAGCCCATCTTCCAGCCCTGTTTGAAGCCGAACTTGGCGCCGCTCTGCTCGTATTCGTCCACCATGCGGATGACGGCCGCCTCCGAAACATAGCGCAGGATGGCAAAGATCACAGCCGTGACAATGATGAGCAGCAGGATGGCTGCGCCGATCCAGATGAATGTGGCAACATGCTGTTCGGGATGCGCGAACAGTGGGGCGATGTTTTTCTCAGCCCACGTGTTGAACTCGCGCAGGAAAGGCCAGCGCGGGTACGTGCCGGGGCCAAAGCCGCCATTCTCGCCGGGAGGGCCGCTGAACCGGTAGCTGGAACTACCCCTTCCCCCGCCGCCACCGCCGCCCGCGGTGAGCGCCAGCAGGAAGCCAAAGATCCACAGGACTTTGTAGTTCCACAGGATATGCCAGGCGCGTTTCAGGATTTTTCCATAGTCAATCATAGCTGCTTCTCCTTATTTGTGAATTCCGAGAAACTGTTCAGGAGTGTCACCCTGAGGGAGCGTTCCTTCGACTTCGCTCAGGACAAGTCTTTGCGACCGAAGGGTCTCCCAGCCAGCCAGGGGAGATTCCCTTCGGCCTGCGCTCAGGGCAGGCTTCGCCGCTGGAAGAACATCAGCGGCTCAGAATGACAACCTCGTAGAGCAGTTACAATTCCAAGCTAACTCTGCGAAGGGGCCGTCGTCACTCTCGCCGGCTGCGGGGCATGACGGAACCACCAGGCCGCCAGCCAGCCCCAGTAGAGCAAAACGACCACTGCCTGCCAGAGGAACCCGCTGAAGAGGTCGCCGCCGAAAACGCTCACCTGATTGAACAGGGAAAGCGTGGACTGCTGGGCTGCGCTCATCTGGCCGCCGAACAGGCTGGTGATGGCTGCGAACCAGGCCGCCTGCGTCTGGCCGCCGGTGAACCAGGCGCTTGCCTGCCCGAGCAAGCCGCTCGCGTCCGCCGCAGATATGGCGGTTGTCAGCGTGAATATCGTCCGTAAGAAAAACCAGACGCCAAGCAACCCCGCTGGAACGAGCCACCCGGCCCAGGAATCCGGCTTCGGCGACCGATCGCGCAGGGCGCGGCGTGGCAGTTGCAGGGCGATGTCCTGAGCGTTCAGTCGAAGGATCAGTTGCGCGACGAATCGTTCGACGGGCAGGAACGCCGGGGCCGGCGCGGCGCGCAGCAGGTCTGAAACGGTACGCAATTCCTGCAAATCATTCCGGCAGGCCGCACAGGAAACCAGATGCTTCTTCACTTCCAGCCGGCGCTGCCCGTGCAGTTCGCCATCCAGATACGCATTCAGCAACGTGGGCATGTTTTCACACATATTCGCTCTCCGCTTGCAGAATTTGCTCTTTCAACACTTCGCGTAGGCGATCGCGGCCGTAACTCAACCTGGACATGACCGTCCCGATGGGAATATCGAGTACGTTGGCAATCTCCTGGTAAGTAAGTTCTCCGTATTCACGCAGGACGAGTGCGCTGCGGGCTGCCTCCGGCAGAGAACTCAGCGCCTGCTGGAACAGGGCGAGGCGTTCCTTCTCGATCAACGTGTCTTCTGAGCCTGAGCTCTGCTCTGGAATCCTCTGCAACATCTCATCCTCACCGGGTTCCTCATACCTGTGCCGCAGAATATCCAGCGCGACGTTGACGGCAATCCGGTAGAGCCAGTTGCGCAGCGGCTCGCCCCGCCGGAAGGATGAAATGTGCAACCATGCCCGCAGGAAGGCTTCCTGGGCTGCGTCCTCGGCCAGGGCCGAGTCTCCGCACATGCGATAGACCACATTAATAACGCGCGGGTAGTAATGGCGGACGAGTTCTCCAAAGGCATTCCGGTCACCTTGCTGCGACTTAAAAATCATGTCGGCTTCGGTTTCCGCAGTGAGGGTCGCCAGCACTTTGCATCCTTTCTGCCGTGTCATCTGCTTTCACCAATCAATACGAGTTTCGCCTTGATTTTATTCGGTATTGGTATCATCTCAAAAAGAAGGGGAAACGTCCCGAAGGTTTCCTCGAAAAAACTGGTTGAGCCGCTCAAACCTTCGGGACGGTATGCCGCCATCCCCAAGTTATTGAGAAGACACCGGTATTGTGATTATTGTCGCAAGCATTGGTGACATTAAAACCTGTGTTCCGATAAGAAGATTGGGTATCATGGTATTATTAATAATGGTGTCGTCAACGTGCTGGAGGCCCAATGCAAACAATCCCTGGCGAATATTTGGAAATAGACCGCAAAGCGCGTGTCTACATGCCCTATCAAGACCTGACGCTGCGTCCACCGACAGAACGGGTCTGTGATTTTGGCGATGTGGTCGTCCCGCTCGATTCCGACCGCGCCATGCTGGAAGCCTCACGCTGCATCCACTGCCCCGACCCGGCGCCCTGCATGTTGGCCTGCCCGTGTCACAACGATATCCCTTCGGCAATGTGGCTGATCGAACAAGGGCGCTATATCGAAGCCGCCCAATTGTACCGTCAAACCAGCTCGCTGCCTGAGATCTGCTCCCGCGTTTGCCCGCACGAACAACTCTGCCAGGGTTCCTGCGTGCTGAACAAGACCCACGAACCGGTGCTGTGCGGGCCGCTGGAAACCTTTGTCACCTGTTACGAGCGCAAGACGGAGGGAGTGGCCATCCCGGTTGGCCAGCCAAGCGGCAAGCATGTCGCTATCGTCGGCGCAGGCCCGGCCGGCCTGGGTTGCGCAGAAAATCTGCTCCAGAAAGGCCATGCGGTCACCTTCTTCGATTCCAAGCCAGCGCCCGGCGGTTTGCTCGTCTATGGCATTCCCAACTTCAAACTGGCCAAGGAAGTCTTCTTCTGCCGCTGGGGCGATTACGAAAAGGCCGGCGCCAAATTCGTCGGTAACACCTACATCGGCAAAGACAAGACTATTGATGATTTATTCAAGGAAGGTTTCGATGCCGTTTTCGTCGGCGTGGGTGTTGGGATTGACGCCAAGATGGAAGTGCCTGGCGAAGACCTGCCCGGAGTCTATGAAGCGACTGACTTCCTGATGCGCGGCAACACGGAGCTGAACCTGTTGCCGGAGGATAAGCGTGAGCGTCCCCGCATCGGCAAACGCCTGGCGGTCATCGGCGGCGGCGATACGGCTTCCGACTGCCTGCGCACCGCCCTGCGCATTGGCGGAGAACAGGTCACTTGCCTGTACCGCCGCACCGAAAAGGAAATGCCCGGCGGCAAGAAAGACCGCCAGATGGCGAAAGAAGAAGGCGCCCAATACCGCTTTTTGACCCAACCGGTGAAATTCATCGCCGGTGAAGACGGCCAACTGGCTGCCATCGAGTGCATCGAGATGAAACTCGGCGAGCCGGATGCCAAAGGCCGCCGCAAGCCGCTGCCGATTGAAGGCTCGAATTTCAGCATCGCAGTGGATACGGCGATCAAGGCCCTCGGTTACTGGCCCGACCCGGTCATCGGGGAGTCCACGCCCGGCCTGGAGACGCACGACTGGGGCATGATCAGCGTGGTGGACAAAGAGACCGGCGCCACCAGCCGCGCCGGCGTCTTCGCCGGCGGCGACGTGGTCAGCGGCCCCGACCTGGTGGTCACGGCCATGGTGGCCGGCCGCAAGGCTGCCCAGGCAATTGACGAATATTTGAAAGCCAATTGATCGGACGGGCGGCAGTGGAACTGCCGCCCGGACTTTTTTTGGGGAAATTGATCGCGGGTGATTATCTCGAGTTCCCGAAATTCTGTTTTACCCTGTTGTCTTTCATCCTGAATTATTGTACAATATTCATGGTTGTAACGCTGCTTATTCATTCATCGGGGAATTCGCGCTGATGACGCTGGTTGTTTTTCGCGATAAGGAGGCTGAATGGACGATAATGTTTTGAATGCTGCTTTGGCAGGATTGTTGCATGATGTTGGGAAGATGGAGCAACGCGCGGCAGATGACCCGCGTTTCCCACCGGCGGGGACTGAGCGGGAGGGACAACCGGTTCACGCTGCATTCACCCAGGCATTTATTGATGGCCTGCCTGAGCGCTACCGTCCAGCCGGGCGGGCCGGGGTCTATCACCATAACCCACAAGCGTCCCCGGCAGAAGATAAACACTTGAGCGAATTGGTTGCCCTGGCTGATAAACTGAGCGCTGGTGAACGCGCCGATGTACCTCAAGAAACTGGCGCTTTCCCGCGCCAGCTGGTAACGATTTTTGACCGGATCGGGGAGCGGAGGAAGGAAGTTGCCTCCGAGAAATTGCACTTTTTGCCGCTGCGTCCACTGGCCTTGGAACACGAGGCCATTTTCCCCGGCGCGGAACGTAAAAAGGACAGTCGGGATGATTACATCGTGTTGCGCGATTTTCTGCGCGCCGAAGCCAGGCGCGATATCCCCGACCCACAAACTTACGTGGAAAACCTGCTCGGCGCGTTGCAGCAAGCAGCGTGGTGTGTGCCTTCGGCCTATTACCACTCCATCCCGGATGTATCGCTCTATGATCATGCCCGCATGACGGCAGCGTTGGCGGTTTGCCTGGCAGGACGCCCAGCCGAAGAGATAAAGGTGCTCTTGGAAGCGGTCGAACGCGGCTTCTGGGGCAGGCCCGAAGGCAGCGACACCGAATTGCTTGAAAAACCTGTAGCCCTGTTGGTTGGCGGCGATATTTCAGGCGTACAGGATTTTATCTACACCATCGCCTCCAAGGGTGCGGCCAAGACCCTGCGCGGGCGCTCGTTCTACCTGCAACTGCTGACCGAGGCCGCCTTGCGTTTTGTGTTGCGCGAGTTGGGACTGCCCTATACTAACGTGATCTATTCCGGCGGCGGCAATTTCTTTGTGCTGGCACCCGCTGAAGCCAAAGAAAAACTGCCAGCCTTGCGCGCCAAACTGAGCCGCATTTTGCTCAAGCATCACGGCGCGGCACTCTACCTGGCGCTTGGCTATGCTGAAATCCCAGCAATGGGTTTCAAGGCTGGGGAATTGCCCAAACACTGGAGCGCCATGTACAAGGCCATTCAACAGGCCAAGCAGCAGCGTTACAGCGAGTTGGGTGAAGAAGCCTACGAACTTGTCTTTGCCCCGCCAAAATTGGGCGGCAACCCAGATGGAACCTGCTCAGTTTGTGATGATGACCAGCGCCCGGTTGAAGAATGGGACGAATGGGAAGGGCAAAAGCGTATCTGCTCCTTGTGCCGCTCGTTTGCCGATGAGATCGGGAAACAATTGCCTCAAAGCCACTTTGTTGCCTTGGGTTGGAACGATCCGCAGGAATATCCACGCGGCAAAGCCTCGGATGCGCTGGCCGAGTTGGGTATGACTTTCCAACTGTTGAAAGACGCTAGAGATAGCGTTACTTTGCCTGCCAAGCGGGTGACGCTGTGGGCGTTGGACGATCCCAAAGATGGAAAGTATCCTTCCGCCAGTATTCCGACCGCGCATACTTTGCGTTATGTTACCAACCAGGTGCCTCCTGAAACCTTCGATGATCTGGAAGCGAAAGTTGCCGGAGGCTTTAAAAAACTGGGTGTCATTCGCCTGGATGTGGATGATGTGGGCATACTATTCAAAGACGGTCTGGCCGAAAATGCCACCCTTTCACGGTTGGCGGCGCTTAGTTTCCAACTCTCGCTATTCTTCGAAGGATGGATGAAAGAAATTTGCGCCGAAGATGGACGGGATGCCCTGGTTTACACGGTCTACACCGGAGGCGACGACGCCTTCATGCTCGGCCCCTGGGACGTGATGCCGGCCCTGGCGCAGGACATTGCCAGTCAGTTTGGCGAATACACCGGCGGGCATCCCGATCTGCACATGAGCACCGGCATGTCCTTCATCGGCGGCAAGTACCCGATCTACCAGGCGGCGGACGATGCCCATGAAGCCTTGGAAGCAGCCAAGAAAGTGCTTGGCAAGGATGCTTTCAACTTCTTGGGGAAGAGTTGGAAATGGGCTGTTTTCGAGAGCCTGCGGAGAAAGAGCGAACGCTTGGAAAAAATTGTTACACGCGAAAACGATGGTGGACTGAGTGGATCACAATCGATCCTGCACCAGCTTCAACAATTGGCTGAGGATGCGGAGCAACATACTGATAGGAAGTTCCGGCATGTATGGGGGCGCTGGATGTGGCTTGGCGCCTACCAGTTATTCCGCCTTGCCAATCTCTCCAAGGGCGATGCACTGAAAAGCGCAATCAGTAATATCAAAGACGATTTGGAAAGCTCAAATTACAGCGACATTTCCCAGTGGGGCGCAGCCGCCCGCTGGATTCAACTCAAAACCAGAAAACTTATGAAGGAGGAACCCTTATGACTGTCACATCCATTATGACCAGCGATAAAAGCGGACAAGAGTTGGTTACGTTTGCCCAACAGACCGCCTCACAACTCGTTCGCGACAATCTCAATCGCGCCCAGATACGCACCATTTTCACCGAGGTGCGGAAGATCGAGGCGCTGTGGGATGCCGATCCAGTAGTCGCCCTGCGCCGTCTGAACATGCTCAAACCCAAGCTGGATTACCAGACGGCGCGTATTCCAGCCGTGAAAACGCTGAAAGAAGTGCTGACCCAGGCAATCGAGGAAGTGAACAAAGCCGGGGATGAAAAAGAACGTGATCGGCGTTTCCGCGTATTCATGGATATATTCGAAGCCATTCTCGCCTATCACCGCACTTTGGGCGGGAGCAATTAATTTCTAAGGAGGAACCTATGACTGACATCAATCTTTACGGACGTGTGATCATCACCGCCAATATCAAGGCGCTCACTGGGCTGCATATTGGCGGCTCCGGGACCGGCCTGGAGATCGGCGGTGTTGACAAGGCTGTCATCCGCAACTCGTTGACCAAGCAGCCTTACATTCCTGGTTCCAGCCTACGCGGCAAGATGCGTTCGCAGACCGAGAAGCGCCTGGGCAAACCGCAAAATAACCCTATTGGGCAGCAAGTAAAGATTCATACCTGCAAGAAGCAGGAGGAATATAAGGCCAACGGCGGCTGCGTGGTCTGCCACGTGTTCGGGGTGCCGGCAGAGATCGGTTATTCCGGTCCAACCCGCCTGGTGGTGCGGGATGTATCCTTGACCAAGGAAAGCGTGGAGGCTCTCGACAGCGCCAACACCGAACTGCGCTATGCCGAGATCAAAACCGAAGTCGCCATAGACCGCGTCACCAGCGCCGCCACGCCGCGCAACCTGGAACGTGTACCGGCGGGAGCGGTGTTTGGCCCAGCCGAACTGGTCTTTGGTATTTATGAGCCGGCCGATTACACCCGCCTGAAAACCGTCATCGAGGCCATGCAATTGGTCGAAGATGATTATCTGGGCGGATCAGGATCGCGCGGGTCGGGCAAGGTGCGCTTCGAAAAGATCAAGGTGGAGGCGCGCGGCCGCATGGATTATTCCAATCCGAAGACTTTCCAGAGTGAGTTCGAGAGTGTGCAGGCGTTGGCTGATTCTTTCGATGAACTAAAGAAATGGCTGGAAATCAACGTTCCAGCGGAGTAACCCTATGCAAATCCAATCCTGGAGCATAAGGGGTCGAAGTTTTCACTTCGGCCTGCACGGGATGGGGCAGGAAGAAACCAGCGCGAGGATGCCTTCGGATAGTTTGTTTGCTGCACTGGTGGCGCGCCTGGCGCGCTCGGAAGGCACACAAGCCGTCGAAGAGTTTTGCCGCCCCTTTGTAGGGCACGCGCCGCCCTTCCTGCTCACATCCACTTTCCCGCTGGCCGGGGATGTGCGTTTCTTCCCGCCGCCATTGTCCACCCGCCGCCCGCCCGATAAGACCGATGTGGATGCCAAATCCTTCAAGCGCGTGTTGTATGTTTCAGAACAGTTGTATCGCCGCTTGTTGGATGGGGCCGTGCTGGCGGATTTGATCGGCGGCGCAAAGAAGTTGCAGGCTGAAAAAGTCTGGTTGAGTGAAGATGAACTCAAGCGCCTGCCGGCTGCCCGAAGAACGGATGGCGCAAAATTATGGGAAGTGGAACAGCGCCCGCGCGTGACCCTCGACCGCGCCTCGCAAGCCTCGACCCTGTTCTTCACCGGGCAGGTGACTTTTGCCGAAGGCTGCGGTCTGTGGTTTGGCATTCGCTGGCTGAACGCGGATGAAAAATTGCGCAGCACGGTGCACAAACTATTGGATGATCTGTCCGACGCCGGGCTGGGTGCGGAGCGCAACAGCGGCCTGGGCGCGGCCAGGATTGTCGAGATGGGCATGCTGAAACTGCCCGACCCCGCCGGCAAATGGACCAACCTGAGCCGCTATTTGCCTCAGGCCGATGAAATGGAAATTTTGAGCCACAAAGATTCTGCCTACACCTTGCAAAGCGTGGGCGGCTGGTTGGATTCTCCCTCCCGCACCGGCCAGCGACGAAAAACCATCAATATCCTGGCTGAAGGCTCGGTATTTGGCTGCCTGCCGGATGCAATTCCCGGCCAGGTGGCGGATGTGCGCCCGACTTACAAAACAGACGCTGACCCGCTCGGCCACCCGGTCTATCGTTCAGGGTTGGCGTTGGCGGTTGGGCTGAAAGGAGGCGCGGCATGAGCGTTTACAATGTAACCATCCAAACCCTTTCGCCGCTGCACATCGGCGACGGCAATACCCTGCGCCAAAACTTCGATTTTGTGACAAACGAAGGAAAAACCTGGCGGCTGAATGAAGATGAGATTTTGCGCGCCAACGAGGCCCTGCTGCGTCCCAATCGCGAGGGGCATTATCCCACCCCGGGCGAACTGGTTTTGCGGGACGTGGCAAACTTTCAGAATGCAGCGTTTTTTCGCTACAGCCTGCCGGGTGTGGCGCGTTCGGGCAGGACTTATGCTGAACTGCGCTCGTTCATCAAAGATGTTTACGACCGTCCCTATATTCCCGGCTCCAGTTTGAAAGGCGCGCTGCGCACCTCCCTGGCCTGGACAGGCTGGAACGAGGTCAATGTTCGCCTGAACAGCCGCAGTGATGTGGGCAACAGCAAGTCCCGGGCCGCGCGCCCCCTGGAGAAGAAAATCTTTGGAGGAGACCCCAAGCACGATTTGCTGCGCGCCCTGCAAGTAAGCGATCTGTTTGGCATCCAGAAGCCCGGCGGCAGGTTGATGGTAGTGAATGCCCAGGTGCTCACGCCTAAAAAGGCGCAATCGCCCATCGAATTGGAAGCCCTGCCGGGTGACATCACCTTTACGGGCAGCATCACCATAGATGATGCCTTATTTGCGCCTTTCGCCGAAACCGAACTGCATTTTGGCAACCGCCGCCACTGGCTGAATGAGTTGGCCTTGCGCGCCCAAAAACACAGCCAAATGCGGATTGCACAACTTGTCGAATGGTATGAGCGCGCCGATGAGGGTTATCATAGTATTGCCGCTTTTTACCGCCAATTAGCCGCTGCAAAATTATCCACCAACCAGGCGCTCATCCAATTGGGATGGGGTTCGGGTTGGGATGGGAAAACCTTTGGCAGCCATTTGCAAAAAGACGCCGCCCTGTTTGAGCAGTTGGTACGTGATTTCAAGATGCACAAAGCCTCGAAAGATTCACCGCCCCGGAAAATTGGCGACGCCTTCCCACGCTCAAAGCGTGCGGCAATGCGGGTGAAGCAGGGAATTGCAATCCCTGCCGCTCCTTTCGGCTGGGTGCTGGTGGAACTGACTGCAAAGGATTAACCTATAATGATTCTCCTCTCCCTCATCGGCGAGCAGCCCATTCCCAACCTGCTGCCCATCCGCCATTTCAAGCCTTCGACCACACTGGCGGTGCATAGCGACTTTACCCAAAAAGCGGCGGCGCGGCTGGAGAAATTGATTGCTGGTCAGGTGGCGTTCTGGCCGTTGCAGGTGAATGCCTATGATATTCACGCCATCCAGACGGCTTTGCTTGCCGAAATCCAGCGGCGTAAACTGGCCGCGTCCGACCTGCTCTTCAACCTGACCGGCGGCACCAAGCCGATGAGCCTGGCGGCTTATCTCGTTGCCGCAGAATTGGGCGCGCCGTTGGTCTACCTCCAGTCGGAAGGGAAACGCTCTCGCCTGTTCCGGTATGAATTCCGGGAGGGAACGCCGGTCCTGATGGCGGATAGTATCCTCCCCGGCCTCATCAAGATTGACGATTATCTGCATGTATACGTGGACGCTTATACCCGCAAAGAGTTTTCTTTGGACCAGGAGGGCGGCCGATTCGAGCGGGCGATTTTCGATATACTCGCACCCGCTGTTGACGAGATCTTGCCCGGTGTCAATCTCCAGGGGGCGGTGGACATTGACCTCGTTGTCCGCTGTGGAAATCAGGTCGGCATTGTGGAAGTAAAACTTGGCCTGAATAAGTTAAAGATGGCAATTGACCAGTTGAACACCGCCGGCGGTCAGAAATACCTGGGGACATACACGCAGAAGTTCCTGGTCTCTGACCAAACCTGGAGCGAGCGCTCGAACCTGAAAGCCCTGGCCGAAGCGCGGCAGATCACGGTCATCGAATTGCCCGGCTATGGGCTGGAACGGACTTTGAGCGTTGTAGAGTGTGAAAAACTACAGGCCCTGATCCTGAAAGGATTGGGCCGGTCATGAAAATCATCAATCACAAATCGTAAATCGTAAATCGTAAATCGCAAATCGTAAACCGGAAATCCAAAATGATCTTATTGAACTTCTCCCACCCCATCACCCCCGAACAGCAGGGACAGATCGAAGCGCTGATCCACCAGCATGTCGAGCGCGTCATCCCCTTGCCGGTGCAGTTCGACCACCAGCAGCCATACTTACCGCAACTGGCAGCAGTGATGGATGGACTCCCGCTCTCGCCGCAGGAGCTGCAATCCGCGCCGATTTTAGTGAACCTGCCATCCTTCAACGCCATTGCCGCGCTCCTGCTGGCCGAACTGCACGGACGCATGGGCTACTTCCCGCCCATCCTGCGCCTGAGACCGGTGGAGGGCGCAATTCCTCCACGCTATGAAACCGCCGAAATCCTGAATTTGCAAAGCGTGCGCGATGAAGCGCGCACGAAGCGCTGAGGCCCAAACACAGAAGAATCGCCAAAGCCAGAAGGTAAGAGTTAGCGTGAAACTCAAAGGCGGCGATGATCATTTCGATCTGCCTGGCGAGTTGCGGCCGGTTACTTGAACTCGGCAAATTTCTTCCACAGGATCAATCAAATCAAGGAAGGTACCGGTGATACAACTCTCGTGATCGAATGCACCCTCGAAGAATTTCGGCAATTCGACCTCGAAGCGATCCAACAGGCCAGTTATGGCAATCCATAACAATTCATCCTTCATCTTTCATCCTTCCGCCTTCTAACCCATGCCTCTCTCCGCCATCATTTCCCTCAAAGCCCACAGTGATGGCCGCCTCGACCAGTTCACCGGGCGCGGCGTGCACGGCTTCTGGTTCAGCCGCTGGCGTGAAGTAGATCCCGCCCTCGGCGACCAGTTGCACAAGGAATCGCAGGAAGCCCCATTCACCCTCTCGCCGCTGATGGGACTGCCCGGCAAGCGCAGCGTGACCATCGCCGGCGGGCAATCCGCCTGGCTGCGCGTCACCTGCCTCACCGATGCGCTCGTCGCGGCTTTCATTGAAAAGTGGCTGAAAGACCTCGAAAACGGCAGCCAGGTCGAGATCCCGCAGGCGCGGCAGGAGGGGGAGATCGTCATCCCTGGCGTACGCTGGCAGGTGACGGGTCACGCGCTGGAAAGCGGCGCGCATCCCTTCGCCGCGCAAGTTCCCTACGAGGAGCTGTCGCGCCGCTGCCTGATGAACTCCAACCCGCCGCGCCAGTGGAGCGTGGAATTCCTCACGCCGACAACCTTTCACGGCAAGACCTCCCACCTGCCCTTCCCCCTGCCCGAAAGTCTGGTGGGTTCGTGGCTGCGCCGCTGGCAGGCTTTTGCGCCGCTGGCCCTGCCCGAAGAAGAACTGGCGCAGTGGGCGCGTTCCAACCTGGCGGTGAGCGCCTACCGCCTGCATACCCTGCCGGTGCGCGAAGGCGAGCGCCTGCGGGTGGGCTGCGTGGGTACGCTGACGCTGCGCGCCCTGGATATGCCACCCTACCTGCGCGCCGCGATCGACCTGCTCGCAAATTACGCTCTTTTTTGCGGCAGCGGCAGTCACACCGCCCAGGGCATGGGGCAGACGCGGCTGGCGGCTCCCGCATCGAATTCCGCGAATGCCGCGAAATCAATTGGGTGTGTTTCATTTCAGTAGAAACCGTCCCGAAGGTTGGCAAAAAACGATCAAATTTTCTCAGCAAAACCTTCG
>JASEHI010000046.1 GCA_030018695.1 Anaerolineales bacterium | reverse complement strand
AGAATTGTTCACCTTGCCACAAAATCAAACGATATTGTGCTGGACTTTTTTATCGGTTCGGGCACAACCGCCGCAGTTGCCCATAAAATGGGCAGGCAATACATCGGCATTGAGCAAATGGATTACATTGAATCTGTTTCTGTCGAGCGGCTAAAAAAAGCGATTGCAGGCGAACAGGGCGGCATATCCAAATCCGTCAACTGGCAGGGCGGCGGCGATTTTATCTACTGCGAATTGATGAAATACAACGAAGCCTTCATGGAGCGCATTCAAGCCGCCAAGAACAGCAAGGAATTGCTGAAAATCTGGCAGGAAATGGCGGAAGGCTCATTCCTGAATTGGTACGTCAATCCCGAAGTTCCAGAGGAAGCAATCAAAGACTTTGAAGCCATTGGAAAGACAGAAAACGGTTTTGAAAAGCAAAAGAAACTGCTGGCGGAACTGCTGGATAAAAACCAGTTGTATGTCAATCTCTCGGAGATGGATGACGCGCAGTTCAAGGTCGGCAGGGAAGACAAGGAATTGAATCGGAAGTTCTATGGAGAACAGCCATGACCGCGCTCTATTCCGATACCCACCCCAAAATGGAAGCCCTGCAAATCCAGTTATGGCGGCAGGCAAGTCCCACGCGTAAAATGAACATGCTGGCGCAGTTGAATTCGTCCGCCCGTATGCTGGCGCTGGCTGGCTTGCGCATGCAATATCCGCAAGCCGGCGAAGCCGAACTGCGCCGTAAACTGGCGGGCCTGCTGCTGGGGGAAGAACTGGCGCGCAAAGCGTATGGAGAAACCAGCCATGCAAAATGAACCTGTTGAAGTCACGCTTAAAGTCACGGATGTTTTCGAGAAACTTGGCGTCCCGTACCTGATCGGCGGCTCGCTCGCCAGTACGTTGTATGGCATGGTGCGCACAACACAAGATTCGGATATTGTCGCTGAAATGCGGCTCGAACATCTCCAGCCGTTCGTTTCGTCCTTGCAGGATGAGTTCTACGTGGACGATGAGATGATTGCCGAATCCATCCAGCGCAACTCCAGCTTCAATATCATCCACCGCGAAACCATGTTCAAAGTGGATGTCTTCATCCCGCGCCCGCGTCCCTTTCTGCAATCACAACTCGCCCGCGCCCATAAGCAAACATTCACCTTTGATACGGAAGTCGGCGCGAAATTTGCCAGCCCCGAAGACACGGTTCTCTCCAAACTCGAATGGTATCGCATGGGCGGCGAAGTTTCCGACCGTCAGTGGCGCGACATTCTCGGCGTATTAAAAACCCGCGCGGGCGAACTCGAACTTGACTACCTGCGAAAATGGGCGGGCGACCTCAAGGTCGGCGACCTGCTGGAACGAGCCTTGAAGGAAGCGGAGTAATCCTCATGCCCGAACAGTTTCTGTACGAAGAACTTAATTCACTATGGCGCTGGAACGCCATTTCAAAAGAAGTCCCTGATTCGGTGAAGTTGAATCTCAACCCGCGCTACGAATTGCGCGGCTACCAAATCGAAGCCTTTGCGCGCTTTTTCCATTGCTATAAAAATGATTATCCAAGCAAAGTCCCGCCCCTCCATTTCCTGTTCAACATGGCAACGGGAAGCGGCAAAACGCTCATCATGGCAGGGCTGATTCTTTACCTGTACGAACAGGGCTATCGAAATTTCCTGTTCTTCGTCAATTCCACGAACATCATCGAAAAAACCAAAGACAACTTTTTGAATCCCGCTTCAATTAAGTATCTTTTCAATTCCTTCGGCGGCGCTCAGGACAGGCAGGAAATCACGATTGGAAATCGCCGTGTGCGTGTTTCTCCCGTTGAAAACTTTGAAGGCGTCAACCAGAACGAGATCAATATTTGCTTTACGACCATCCAAAAACTCCATTCCGACCTGACGACGGAAAAAGAAAACGCCATCACTTACGAGGATTTTCGCAAGCATAAAGTCGCGCTGATTGCCGATGAATCCCATCACATGAACGTGCAGACCAAATCCGAAATGGAATTGTTCGAGAGTTGGGAAAACACGGTTCAGAAAATCTTCGAGCAAAGCCAAGAGAATCTTTTGCTCGAATTTACCGCCACGCACGATTTTGCTCATCCCGCGATGGTGAGCAAATATCGGAATAAAGTAATCTTCCGTTACGACCTGCCTGAATTTCGCAACGACCGCTTCTCGAAAGATGTGACGCTGGTCTACTCCGATTTTGATCTGGATGAGCGTATCCTTCAAGCCTTGATTCTCAGCCAGTACAAGCAGGAAGTCGCGGCGAAATACCGAATCAACTTGAAACCTGTGCTTTTATTCAAAGCGCAAAAGACGATTGCCCAATCACAGGAAAACAAAGCCAACTTTCACAAGATTATCGAGCGGTTGGGCGCGAAAGACATTGCCAAAATCCGCAAGTCGGATATTCCGATTGTCCAACGCGCTTTTCGATTCTTTGAAGAAAACAAGATCAGCGACGAGCAACTTGCCGAAAGGTTGAAAAAGGAATTTCACGAAGATTTTTGTCTGTCCGTGAACGACGAACCCGAAAAGGAAAAGTATCAAGTTCTTGTCAACACGCTGGAAGATCGGAATAACAGAGTCCGCGCCATTTTTGCCGTCCAAAAACTCAACGAGGGTTGGGATGTACTGAACCTGTTCGATATTGTCCGCTGTTATGAGCCGCGTGATACAGGCAGGGCAAAACTTGGTACAACCACCTTATCCGAAGCGCAATTGATTGGGCGCGGCGCACGATATTTTCCCTTTGTTCTTCCTGATAACCCTGATCGTCCCTTCGACTACGCTCAGGACAGGTTCCGCCGCAAATTCGACGGCGATCTCGAATACGAATTACGCGTGATCGAAGAACTGCACTATCACAGTATCAACGATTCCCGCTACATTGCCGAAATTCGCCAGGCGCTGGTCGAGCAGGGAATCATGGATGAAAACGAAGTTACAAAAGAACTCAAACTCAAAGAGTCCTTCAAGAAAACGCATTTTTACAAATACGGCCTGATTTACACCAACAAGCCTATCGAAAAGGATTTTCAGCGCGTTAAATCGTTTGCCGATTTAGGCGTCAAGAAGAAAAACTATGTTCACGTCATCGCCACTGGTCATGGCGGCGCAAGTCTTGCCCTGAGCCGCGCCGAAGGGACAGTATTGGCAGAAAAGAGACAAGGCGGCTTTGTCTCGGAAGAGAACAGAAAAGATGTTTCCGTAAAACAAATCGAACGAAACATCATTCAATCTGCAATTGCGAGGAACCCGTTTTATACGTTTGCTTCGCTCAAACACTTCTTTCCCCATTTGGACTCTGTGAGTGAGTTTATTGCGTCTGAAAATTATCTTGGCGGCTTGGAGATCACTTTTCAAGGCAATGTCTATCGTCTCGAAGAAAACAAGATCGAAAAACTAATCGCCATGCTCGAATTGCTCGGTGAAATTGAAACCGAAATCCGCCAGCAAAACACCGAATACGAAGGGTCGAGAGACTTTCATCATTCCCGCATTCACGAAGTTTTCACCGATAAACTTCTCAAATTCGCAAAAGACAATGAACGCGGCAAAGATGACTCGCAATTCGAGTATTTTGTCTCTGCCAAAGATTGGTTTGCCTTCAACACCATTTACGGAACAAGCGAAGAAAAAGCCTTTGTGCGTATGCTCGACAGGCACATGGAAAAACTCAAGGAGAATTACGAAAGCATTTATCTCCTTCGCAATGAAGGTCATTTCGCCATTCACAACTTCTCCGATGGCAGAGCCTTCCAGTCTGATTTTGTTTTATTCCTGCGAGAAAAAAGCGGAAAAGAACTTACCTATCAACTTTTCATCGAACCGAAAGGCGCATATCTCAAAGAACATGACCGCTGGAAAGAAGCCTTCCTGAAAGAGATCAAGGAAGAATTCGGAAACAAAATTTTGAAACTCGAAGATAAATCAAAGTACCGCTTGGTTGGCGTGCCGTTCTACAACAACGAAGACGAAAATGTTTTCAGGGAAAATCTGGAATCCGCGCTGAATTAGCAAAACTTGTGTAATGCCAGTACATGGAAGTCCGCTTCGGGGTGGGCGCGCTTGTCTGCTTCGACAGGGTTTCGACAGGCTCAACCACCAGCTCAGCACAACGCCTGCGGCGGATTCTGGGTTTCGGTGAACGTGTCCGTGGGGGGGGGAAAAGAAAGGATGAAGGATGAATTCTTGCCCTGTGCATGGAAGTCATGTAGATTAGGATTTGTCTTCTTGGTATAATCACCTTAATTAGAGATAGGAGTGAACCATGCCTGAAAAATTTCTCGAACGGATTGAAGTAAATCCTGCTGTGATGCTTGGTAAGCCTGTTATCAAAGGGACGCGCATTCCCGTCGAATTGCTTCTCCGCAAATTGAGCGAAGGCGCGACCGAAGCCGATTTAATGGATGCCTATCCGCGCCTGACCAAAATTGATCTTCAAGCGGCTTTAGCCTATGCTGCCAGTGCGCTCTCTCACGAGACGATCATCTTGCAGGTTGTGGCGTGAGCGATTTGCGGTTTCTCGCGGACGAAAGTTGCGACTTTGCTGTTGTCCGTGCTTTACGCGGCAAAGGATATGATGTTCTCGCTGTCAGTGAGTACATGCAACGGTCTGTGGATAGCGACTTGATCGAGCAAGCCCACCGCGAAAATCGTATCCTGCTAACAGAAGATAAAGACTTTGGATGGCTGGTTTTTGCCAGCCATTCTGTTTCTGCGGGGGTGGTCTTAATTCGATTTCCCAATAACCTGCGTTTGACACTTGGGCAGTCAGTGTTGCATTTGGTGGAAAAATACGGTAGCGAACTGGAAAATGCGTTTGTAGTTGTTCAACCTGGTCAAGTTCGATTTAGCCGAAAAGAGTAACGCTTCGGACTGGGTGCGCTTGTCCACTTCGACAAGCTCAGTGCAACGCCTGCGGCGGGTTCTGGGTTTTGGGGGGCGTGTCCGTGGGGGGAAAGACAAGGATGAAGGATGAAGGATGAACGGCGCAAGGGTAAAAGTTGGAGGTGGCAGTGAACTTGGTATAATAGCCATTGTCGAGAAGGAGTTTACCTATGTTAGCGCAAACGGCTCTCAAATACGATGTGGAAGTAAATAAAGATGGACAGGTCGAGTTGACTGTCCCATTTCCTGCGGGCGCGCATGTGACCGTCTTTGTGGTGGATGCAGGCGAGGCGTTTGCCGATCTGCTTTACGCGTCGCAGACAAGTCTCGATTTTTGGGATAATCCGATTGACGATGAGGATTGGAACAATGCCTGAGCAAGGGGATATTCTGCTCGTGCCGATCCCCTTCACCGACCTGTCATCCCAGAAGCGGTGGCCATGCGCGCGGTCAACGCCGGATGGCGGAAGGAGAGCGGCGAGACCAGCGGGCCGAATTCGATGCGTTTGGTGTGCGCGGCCAGCCAGGTCAGCGAGACCCAAAGTTCGAGCGATTCCTTATCCGGCGGCGTGGCGTTGGTGAAATGGTCGGAGCGGTAGAGACCGGCAAAGCCAAGGTCTTCGACGGCGCGGGCGAGGTTTTGCCAGCGCGGCCAGGTCAGGCCGTTCTGGCCTTCGAGCATGATGGCGATTTCAAGCATGGGAAGTCTCCAAGAATGGATTGACTGCTTTGACTCCTGCATAAACCTGGCCTGAGTTCAAGTCTTCTGTCCAAAGCACAGGGCAGCCTTGTTGTTGGGCGCTTTGAATAATCATGGCATCCCAAAAAGAGATGATGTATTGCTGTTGGATTTCAATGGCGCCAAGAATATCTTCCACTGCCGGGGTATGTACTTTCCAGGCAGAAAGGCTCGAAATGACCTTCGCGGCCGTCTCACGATCCAGGGGTGTTGTAACTTTCTGAGTGATGGAAACATAGAACTCCTGCAAGACCTGAATACTCAGGCAGCCATTTCCCGACTCCCAGAGATTTTTGATCAGTTTCAAGGCGCGCTCATTTTTCAGGCCTGCCGACCGGTCGTGAGCATAGATCAAAATATTCGCGTCCACGAATTGATATTCAGGGCTGGCGTTCATGCAAGTCGTCCCGTTTCCAGGAGATATTCCCGCCGGTTTGAAGGTCAAAGCCGCGTTCAAGCAAAATTAAGTGCTGCTGGCGTGCCTTTTGATATCGTTCATCTTTCTGGACTATTTCTTCCAGAGTCTGTTTGAGCAAACCAGAAATCGAAGTCCGCCGCCGGACAGCAATCAATTTGATGTGGTGAACCATTTCTTTGGGAAGCGCCAGGGTGATATTTTGAATTTCCATTGCAACCTCCGCCCAAATTATATCACGTGTTTACGTGATATAATTGGCAGAGTGGGTTTTCGCGCCGAGTAGGTGCTGCGCAAAGCACCCCCGCAAGGGGCTTACCCGCCGAAATCAACGGCGGGATTGGAATCCCGCCCTACGTCACCAATTCCGGCAACGTCAGCCATTCTCCGCTCATTTGCGGATGGGAAACGCCATCTTTCAAAAATCCATTCTGTACCAGCCGCGCCACGCTGCGTTTCGCCAGTTCGGGCGGCCAGCCGAAGAGTTTGGTCACATCGCGGACAGTCGCCGCGCCGACGGAAGAGAAATACAATTCCACCAGTTTCTGCCGGGCTTCGGCTTCGCCAATCGAACGGGCTTTCTCCGGCAATTCCGGCATGTGTCGGGCGGTGATGTCATAGCGGTAGGCATAACGCCACGCCCCGGCTTCGGCAATTCCCACCGGCAGGATTTTGAAATCCTTCTGCAAATCTTCCATCGCCCGGTTGAATTCGGATTCTTTGGCGTTGACCAGCCGTGCAGATTTTCTTAGCGCTATGGTGTCCAGCGCGCCGTTGTCGAGCAGGGCCTCGTAGATTTGTTTGGCCGCTTGCATCAGGCGGCCGGCCGCGTAGGCAACCAGATAATCTTCTTCCGGCGAACCGTAGTTTTCCGTAAGGGCGTGGAAATACGGCGCGACCTCCAGCGAGATAAAAGTCGCTTTGCGGCGCAGGATTTTGCCGTAATACCAGAGGCGCTTGTCGAGTGAATCGTCCTTCCAGCGCCAGGTGACGTGGCCAGGGTCGTCGCGTTCGTCCGGCACGGGCCGGTCGCCGGCGACGGCCGTCCACAAGCTGGGCAGGGTAATGCCCTTCACCGGATAGAAAAAGGTAAAGCCTCGCTCGTTGACGAAGTCCAGCGCCTGGGGCGGGGATTGGATGCGGGTCGCGGCGAGCAGGTGAAAGGTCCGCGCACGATGCGCTTTTAGTCGTTCCAGGTTGAGAGTAGGCATGGGATAATTCTACCAAAAATTTAAGGCCCAGGACGTTCAGCGCGAATACAACCAAGACTGAAAAGACACATTTTGTGTTAAACTTAAGCGGGAACCAAAATGGACGCAGATATCAAAGCTCTGAGCGATTCGCTCATTTATGAAATCCTCAACGCCTTGGGTCTGCCCAAGACCGAGCGAATGAGGGCTGTGATCGCGCCGCTATTCTGCAAGGCCACCGAGAGATTGGCTACGCTGGGGATTGGCTTTGACCGGCAGGTGGAAAAATTCGGATTCTCGCGCGCCGCGGAATGGATCCTGCCTGGATTCGTTCGAGAAGTGACCGAGCGCGGTGCAGAACAGGTTCCGCCAGAGGGCCCGCTGCTGGTCGTCTCTAATCATCCGGGAACATATGACTCATTGCTGATCGTTTCACGCCTGGGGCGTGATGACTTAAAGATCATCACCGGCGACATCCCCTTTCTGCGCGGCCTGCCGCGAGCGCGTGAACATTTCCTTTCACTGACCCAAGACATCAACCAACGCATGAACATTGTGCGGGCGGCCATCCGCCACTTGCAGCAGGGCGGCGCACTGATGCTCTTTGGCTCCGGCCACATTGACCCCGATCCGGCCATCTCGGAAGAGGCGGCCACGCACATTGACTTGTGGTCGCAGAGCATTGACCTGTTCTTGCGTTTCATTCCTGAAACGAGGCTGCTGCTGACCATTGTCAGCCATGCCGTAGCTGCCAAATGGGCGCGCAGCCCGATCACCTGGCTGCGGCGCAAGAGTCTGGACAAGCTCCGCCTGGCTGGGTTCTGCCAGGTGCTCCAGCAGCTCTTTTTTCCCGGCAGCCTGTACCTGTCACCGCGCCTGGGATTTGCCCCGCCGGTCAGCGTCGAGGATTTGCAGCGCGAAAGCGATTGCGAGCGGTTGCTGCCAGCCATTATCATGCGCGCCAAGGCATTGTTGAATGACCATATACACTGGGCTGTAAGTGCGGAAGGATAAACCCGCCAACCCTGATAAGCCATCATATTGAGAAGTTATACTATTTCGACGTATTGCGAGGAAAAATGAGTCAAAGCAGAAAAAAGATAAAGAAGCTACAGAAAGAACGCCGACAAAGACATCAAGATACATTGAAACGCAAGGAAAAAGCAGCCGTCCGGCAGCAATCTGAGCAGGCTCATGATGAAGTGCTCGAAGATATGTTGCCTCTTTTTTCCCCACTTAGCATTCCTTCCGCAGCCTCCAAGCAAAGCCTGGAAGAATTAATGAAGCCGGTCATTATCAGTGAAGACCTGGCAGACGAGCCGGAATTTGAAGGAATCTTGATCTCTCCGCTGATTTGTACGGAAACATTTACAAAAGTTGGACAAGAAATAGGGCTTTCGCCTGAAGAATTTGAGAGCCTTCCCGCAGAAGAACGAGAAGATACCAGGCTGGTTATGTTCGAAAAAAGCCTGCAACAACTACTGACGGCGGAGTTATGCGAAGATATTCTCAAGCGGTTGAATGATCTGCGCCTGCGTTTGAAGCAATCTGGCAAGAAGAAAGAAACAGCCAAAGTCGCAGCCTTGCTCTCATTCTTGAGAAAAGACGAAGACCGATCAATCTGGCCAATGATAGGTCTGGTTCAAGCCATCTTTCAACGCAGCCTGAGAGTCGGTTTCGAAATGATTGAAGCGTCCATAGATGTGAGCGAGCCGGATGCCGGCGAGGGCAAGGACACATCTATGACCGATAAGCTAAAGAAACCAGGCCCGGGTAAGAAGATAAAAAACCTGCTAAAGAAGACGCCTGGGTTACGTGAATACCTGGAAAAAGAAGCTGACAAGGTATGGGAAAAAGGGATGGAGGCCATCCTCGCAGGAGATTTGCAGCTTGGAATATACTCGCTGGAGGAACTGGAAGCAGGTATAGAGATAATCGCCACGGTGAGCGGCTTTGACAGTGATAAAGCGATGCTGGCGTCCGACCCGTCCGCATGGAAATTCCCAGACGATAAAGCAAAAACTCTCGTCACACAGTTGGATAGCTTTATAACAAAACTGTTCACCCGCGCGCGCCTGGGTCAACTACGGGAAAAGATGAATACCCTGATGAAAGATCCGCAATACAAAGGCGAGTGGTTTCCCTTCATCTTGCTGTTGAAGGAGCACCTGGCAGACAAAAAAGCTGTCGAGTATGAGAAGAAATTCTTGATCTATGCTTTTTTTGGTGAGCTGCGCGGGATCGAGAAGGAAGTAAGTGAAAGCGATTGATGACAGAAGGGTGTGTTTCAAAAAAATGTTTGGGCAACGTCCCGCAGGCTGAATTTGAGCCAATTTAGCTGTTTCTCAAAACCTGCGGGACGGTTGTTTATAAAGCGCCTGTCATCTGTCACCTCCATCCAACGTCAAAAAGGGACCATTCGCCTTCAGCCAGGCAATATACTGCTTGTAATCCGGCATGATCTCCCCCACCTGCGTCCAGAAGTTTTTCGAGTGGTTCTTCACTTTCAGATGAACCAATTCATGCACGACAACGTAATCAATCACCGCCAGGGGCGCCATCACCAGCCGCCAGGTGAAACTCAAGTTTCCATTCGGGCTGCACGAACCCCAGCGCGTGCGCGCGGAGGTGAACTTAACCTGGCGACAGGTATACCCATATTTGGCTGCATACAAATCGACGCGCTCAGAAATTACCCGCAGAGCTTGTTCCTTATACCATCCAACGAAGAGCTGCCTGGCGCGGGGCAATGCGGTGATCGCTAAAACGAACCGGCTGTCATGGATCAGCGCAGGTTTTTGGCGATTGACGAACACCAAGGGATAAGCTTTCCCCAGGTAAAGGAATTCTTCCCCTGCGACGTATCGCTTGCGGGCGACGGCTGAGTTTTTCTTCGCCTGGGCTTGTTTCGCCTTGATCCAATCCGCTTTGCTCTCGGCAAACTTATGGATCTGTCCGTCGGTCACGTGCAATGGCGCTCGAACCACCAGCCGGCCATCCCGTTCGACTATCAGGGCGATCGTTCTGCGACGAGTGCGAATGAGCTGGTCAATGTGCATTGGTTTTTTGGTTGATTTGGGGAGTTTGGAAGATTACTTAATAATGGGGGACAGCAGTCACCTGACCTGGCCGGGCCAGAGAACTGCTGTCCATCATTATCTGTCGGGGCGGGCGGATTCGAACCGCCGACCTCGCGGTCCCGAACCGCGTGCTCTAGCCAAACTGAGCCACACCCCGATCAAGCCGAGTAATCTTTCGGCAGGCGGGATTATAACCGCCACAACCTGATTTTGCAAGTATCGAGGTATAATCGTTACGCTGACCGAGGAGGTGCTGCGCAAAGCCTACTCGGCTGTTATGAGATTTACCGCCAAAGGCTTACTCAGCAAAGAGCGCAGAGGACGCGGAGATGAATCTTGTCTCTCTGCGTTCTCTGTGTGAAAGACTAGATCACGAGGCAATGATGGAAAACAAAACCCCCGAGACGGCAACGAATGCTCCGCTCAGGCAAATTATCGGCACTGTCGAACAGGTGGACATAAACGATCAGATGCGCAGCGCGTACCTCGATTACGCCATGAGCGTCATTGTCGCCCGCGCCCTGCCGGATGCCCGGGATGGCCTCAAGCCCGTCCACCGGCGCATCCTGTACGCCATGCACGATATGGGTATGCGCTCGAACGCCGCTTTCAAGAAGTCAGCCCGTATCGTGGGTGAGGTGCTGGGCAAGTATCACCCGCACGGCGACTCGGCGGTTTACGAGGCCATGGCGCGCATGGCGCAGGATTTCTCGATGCGCTACCTGTTGGTAGACGGACAGGGCAACTTCGGTTCAGTGGACGGCGACGCCCCGGCTGCGATGCGTTACACCGAGGCGCGTTTGCACAAGATGGCCGAAGAAATATTGGCCGACATCGAAAAAAACACCGTCGGTTTCACGGACAACTTCGACGGCTCGCTGCAAGAGCCAACCGTCCTGCCATCCCGTTTGCCTAATCTCCTGCTCAACGGCTCATCCGGCATCGCGGTCGGCATGGCGACCAATATCCCGCCGCATAACCTGAAGGAACTTTCTGCTGCCATTATTTACCTCATCAACAACTACGAGACAATTGACGACATACCGATCGAGTTTTTGATGAAGTTCATCCCCGGGCCGGATTTCCCGACCGGCGGCATGATCATCGGCAGGGAAGGTATTGACCAGGCCTACGGGTCCGGAAAGGGGCGGCTCGTCCTGCGCGGCCTGGCCCACATCGAGGAGATGGCCGGGACAACGAATGCTTCGCGCAACCGCCACCGTATCGTCATCACCGAAATCCCTTATCAAGTCAACAAATCCAGCCTGATCGAACGCATCGCCGATCTGGCCCGCAATGGGCGCATTGACGCCATATCCGACCTGCGGGATGAATCCGACCGGCGCGGGATGAGTATCGTCATCGAACTAAAGCGCAGCGCCCAGCCCAAGAAGGTGCTCAACCAGCTTTACAAATACACACCGCTGCAATCCACCTTCGGCGTACAGATGCTCGCCCTGGTCGCCGACGAAGGCGGGCGTGGCGAGCCGCGCCTGCTGCCACTCAAGCGCGCTTTGCAATTGTTCATCGAACACCGGCAGCAAGTCATCACCCGCCGTACGCAGTTCGAGCTTGATAAGGCGCGCAACCGCGCCCACATCCTCGCGGGGCTGCTCATCGCCCTGGCCAACCTGGACGCCGTCATCCAGACGATCAAAGAATCCCCCGACGCGGATACAGCCAAAGAACGCTTGATAAAGCGCTTCAAGCTGAGCGAGGTACAGGCGCAGGCTATCCTTGACATGCAACTGCGCCGCCTGGCCGCCCTGGAACGCCAAAAGATCGAAGATGAGTATAAGCAGATCAAGGAACAAATCGCCCATCTTGAAGATTTGCTGGCTCATCCGAAGAAAATCCTGGCGCTTATCAAGGAGGATATGCGTGAGCTGGCTGAGAAATATGGCGACGAACGCCGCACGCACATTGCCCCGGATGCGAGCGAAAACCTGAGCGACGAGGACCTGGTGCCGGATGAGGCCGTCCTGATCAGCATCACCGCCATGGGCTACGTCAAACGAGTGGCTGCCACGGCTTATCGTTCGCAGGGCGTGGGCGGGCGCGGCGTTTCCGGTCACGCGACGAAAGAAGAAGATGAAGTGCTCACCCTCATCCCAGCCCGCTCGCTGGACACCATGCTCTTCTTCTCCGACCGCGGCAAGGTCTACTCCGAAAAGGTCTATCAAATTCCGGATGCCGACCGGACGACCAAAGGCATTCCGTTGGTGAACGTGCTCTCACTCGATCCGGGCGAGACCGTCACCGCGGCGGTCGCGGTGCCCAATTTTGAATTGTCAGAAAACATCACCCTGGCCACGCGCAATGGCCGCATGAAGCGAATGGCCCTCTCCGAATTAGCGGCCGTGCGGCCCTCAGGTATTATTGCCATCAAACTCGAAGAAGGCGATGCACTCGGCTGGGCCAGGCTGACCTCCGGTAAAAACGATGTCATCCTCATCACCGAGCAGGGACAAGCCTTGCGCTTTTCCGAAGACGAGGTTCGGCTGATGGGACGCGCCGCGGCTGGCGTGACGGGCATCAAGCTCAAGGGTAAGGATAAAGTCACCAGCATGGACGTGGTCGAGCCGGGCGGCGGACTTTTGCTGGTCACCGTCGAGGGCTACGGCAAACGGACACCTTTGAGCGAATACCCATCCAGGGGACGCGCCACTGGCGGCATCCAGACCATTGACAAGAAGGCGCTCGGTAAAGTGGGGATCATCACTGCGGCGCGCGTCGTTCAGCCGGTGGACGACTTGACCATCATCTCAGCCAATGGCATCGTCCTGCGCATGAAAGTCAAGGATGTGCGTCAGGCCGGACGCGCCACGCGCGGTGTCCACATGATGGATATCAAGGAAGGCGACAAGGTGGCCTCGCTGGCTCGCATCGCGGTCGCGGACTTGAAACGAGTCGGGGCAGCCATCGAAAACGGCAAAGTCCCCCCCGAAGCGGGCCAACAGCTTCAAGCTGCCGCCTATGGGCAGTTCGAGCTGCCGCTGGTGAAATAATGGTTGGGGTTCTAATACAGAAACGGCGGGACGATTTTCCCCATCACCAGGAGAAACATCACCCCCAGCAGACAAACCACAAATGAAAGCATCAGCGCCAGGACGAAGCGTTGCTGGGCATTCACGCCCAACAAACGGTCCAAAGAGAACTTGGGGGTATGTACTTCCTCTCTCCGAGCGGGAACAGCCGCCTCTTCATAAAATTGCGACGAGGAGGCCTGGTCGCGTAAATTATCCAGCATTGCACACCTCACTCAATTTCCGGGAAAACGCTGCTGCCGAGGGTCTATTCGGCAACAAAAGTTTATACTTCAAACGGGCACAAAATGAGTTTTTTTGTGAAACCTTAGTCAACGAATGTCCAACGAATAAACGAATACATGTCATCTTCATAATCCAAAGCCCAATTTCTACTTCATTCGTTTATTCGTTTCCGATTCGTTGACGGGTTTGGTGCATAAACGAAAAGTTCGAGTTATGGCCTTGCACAGTATAACATACCCATGATTTTGCGAAGGACTACTCGGTAGGGCGGGATTCAATCCCGCCAATACACTCAAACTGGCCGCAGGTGGACTTCCCCAAAGCGCACCGAAAAGGTCTCCCCTTCCGGCGACCGCAACCGCAGCCCCCCGTCACGCTCCAGACCCTCGACCTGTCCGGCGCGCGCCGGCTGACCCTCCGCCCAGACCTGGACCTGCTCGCCGCGATAGGCCAGCCGCGCTTCCCAGGCGCGGACGAATTCGCCTGACCCTAGGCGCAGACGCCAGGCGATCAGCGCCTTGATAATCGCATGAAGCAACTTTAGCCACTCGACGCTTTGACCGGTCGCTGTTTCCAGGCTGATGGCCGGGAAACTAAAGGATTCTGCCGAAAGGATGGCTTCAGGGCGCACATTCAGCCCGATCCCCAGCACCACACTTTCGGCGCGATTATCCAGCCAGACAGCCTCAGCCAGTATCCCAGATACCTTCCGCCGCGCCAGCAGGACATCATTCGGCCATTTGATCTCAGGTTTTAGAGAGTATTTTTCTTCCAGCGTAGTTGCGATTGCCAACGCACCCAGGGCGGAGAATAAGGCAATTGATTCCACCTCCTCCACTTTTGGGCGGAGGATCAAGCTGAAAGCCAGGGCAGTTCCAGGTGGTGTGACCCACTTATGTCCAAAGCGTCCGCGGCCGGCAGTTTGTTCTTCCGCCACGACCAGCGAAAGGTCAGCTGCGCCTTCAGCAGCCCAGGCCAGGGCGACGTCATTGGTCGAACCGGTCTGCTTAAAAAAACGGACGCCGCCCAGGGGCAGATCAGAAAGGGCCTTTCGCAGGCCATCTTCGGTCATGTGGTTCACGGCTTACGGCAGCACATACCATGGATTGACAAACCCACCGTTCAGGCGCACTTCGAAATGCAGGTGCGCGCCAAACGAGTTGCCCGTATTCCCGGACAGACCGATCAAATTTCCCGCGTAGACACCCTGACATGGGACAACATTTATTTGGCTGAGGTGGGCATACAGCGTGACATAGCCAGTGCCGTGATCTATCATGATCACGTTGCCGTAACCGTAGTTCCAGCCGCTTTGAGCCATTGTCACCACACCGCTGTCGGCAGCCATAACCCCAGCGCCCTCGCCAGCCGCGATGTCTATCGCTAAATGCCCAGACCAGTAATCATTGCCGGATAGATAACGATTGCTCGCCGGCCAGACAAATGCGCCGCTGCCCACCGGCCCGCCGCCGCACGCGCTCCCGCCTACACCGGCTGTACCGGAACGACCGCGCGCCACGGTCGGTATGATCCACTGGACAAACTCACGATGTCCACCCGGGATCATCACGTCAGCGCCTGTTTTGATCTCAGGATTCGTCAAGTCAATAGCATTGCCGGGCCAATCCAAAATGTCATCCGGGGTGGCTTTGAATTTACTGGCAATGGATTCGATTGTGTCGCCTTCCTGCCACTGGTAAAAGACGCCATCCACCGGAGGGATCTTTAGAAGCTGACCAACGCGGATACTATCCGGGCTGTCTTGGAGGAGGTCGTAATTCGCCCAGAGCAATGTCTCTGGTTTTATGCTGAATTGCTTGGCAATGCCAAAGACCGAGTCGCCGCGTTTGACCTTATATTCTTCGGGTTGATAGCGCGGCTGCACAGGGATATTGGTCTTCAAGGAGGCCAGACGAGTAATGCCTCTAATAGTGAAAATAGAAGGGATACTTGAAGGCAGCGCCGATAGGTCTTCTGGGGTCAGCCCCTCTGCCGAAGGCCTAGCGGCAGTCGGGGTTGCTTCCGGCGGGGCCGGAATTTCTGAAGGCTGGATGCTCCAGAATGTAAAACCCAAGAGCGAGATGACGATCAGCCCGGTCGCGGCCCAACTGATAACACCGAACAGGCGGGAGGATTGGGTATTTTTATGCGCAGCACCTACTCGGCCAGCCGGGTTCATAGCGATTCGGTTAGATTCTCCATGAATTCCTGATTGTTCTTCGACCTGGATAAGCGTTGCAGGATGGCTTCGGTCGCCACGGAGGTATCCATGCCCGCGCCTTGCGGCGGCGTAGCGATCATCTGAATGTACATCCGCCGCATCAACCAAACACGCTGGAGGATATCCGGGCCAAGCAGCAACTCTTCACGGCGGGTGGAGGAGCGTTCGATATCAACTGCGGGGAAAATGCGGCGCTCTTGAAGCTTGCGGGAAAGATGCAGCTCCATGTTGCCGGTGCCTTTGAACTCCTCGTAGACCACGTCGTCGAGGCGGGAACCCGTATCCACCATGCAGGTGGCGATGATGGTCAATGAGCCGCCCTCTTCGATGTTGCGCGCCGCCCCGAAAAAATGTTTGGGTGGATAGAGCGCCGACGGGTCCATACCACCCGAGAGTGTGCGCCCGGACGGGTTGACCACCAGGTTGTAAGCACGCGCCAGGCGGGTGATGGAATCGATCAAAATAACCACGTGATGGCCAATTTCGACCAGGCGTTTGGCGCGGTCGAGGGCGATTTCCGCGGTGCGGACATGAGAAGTCACCGGCTCGTCGAAAGTCGAGGCAATCACCTCGGCATCCACCGAGCGATCCATATCGGTCACTTCTTCGGGGCGCTCGCCGATCAAGGCGACAATCAAGTGTACATCGGGATATTTGGTGGAAATCGAATTCGCAATCTCTTTCAAGATGGTTGTCTTGCCCGCTTTGGGCGGCGAGACGATCATGCCGCGTTGACCGCGTCCGATGGGGGCGATCAGGTTGATCAAGCGCGTGGATAATATATCCCCCCTGTTTTCAAGGTCAAAGCGTACTTCCGGGAAGATCGGCGTCAGGTCTTCGAACCTCGGGCGCCGGCGGGCTTCCTCGGGGTCCACGCCGTTGACCGTCTCCACCTTGAGCAGGCCATAATGGCGTTCGGCTTCGCGCGGCGGGCGGACGTGGCCGATCACCATGTCGCCGGAGCGCATTTCGTAGCGGCGTAATTGCGCCTGCGAGACGTAGACATCGTCCTCGCCAACCTGATAGCGCGCCGAGCGCAGGAAGCCGATCCCCTCACTCATGATCTCGAGGATGCCTCCGCGCACTTCAAGGCCTTCTTTCTCGGCCTCTATCTGGCGAATGCGCAGAATTAACGCTTCTTTCTTCAAGCGGTTGGCATTCGGCACATTAAAATCTTTAGCCATCGCGCGGAGTTCGGCCAGGGGTTTGGATCCAAGTTCAAGTATGTTCATGTTGCTTTCTCGATGGAATCTGGTTCTGGAATTGGAGGAACGCGAACGAAAACAAGCGCCCCCACTGCTGGGCTTGTAAACAACTATTTCATTTTAGAAGGTTGGGTATTTTTCACAGGCAATAAACTTGTCACCCAAAAGAGTGGATGATGCAAGCGCGTTTGAGTTGTATGCATTATGGTTGCCGAACGCGCAACCATTATAGCACGAGAAAATGACAGATGCAAGCGGGATTTGACACAAATTTAACCTCTATCTTCAAGCCAGAGTCATGGCACAGCCATCCGCGCGCGGGTCGGAGCCGCCGGTGAGGACGCCGGTTTCGGGGTCGCGCAGGATGACCTGTCCTCTGCCGAACAACACCCGCTCCCAGCCCGTCACTTCCTGGATCTGGTGCCCGCGTGCCGTTAAATCGGCGATGGTCTCCACCGGGATGCCCTCTTCCAGCGCAACCACGCCGCCAGAAGTCCCATCCGTGATGCAGAAGCGTGGTAAATCCAGCGCGGATTGCGGATCGCGGCCCTCGGCCAGCAAGAGAAAAACCTGCAAATGTCCCTGCGGCTGCATGAAGCCGCCCATCACGCCGAAGGCAGAGAATAGAGAATGGTGATTAGAGATTGGTTGATCACTACTCTCTACTCTCTGTTCTCTAGTAACTAACGCCGGAATGATCGTATGGTACGGCCTCTTCCCCGGCGCGAGCACATTCGGATGCGCCGGGTCGAGGCTGAAGTTATGGCCGCGGTTTTGCAGCGTGAAACCCCAGCCGGAAGGCACGATGCCTGTCCCAAAGCCCATGTAATTGCTGTTGATGAACGAACAGGCGTTGCCAAATTTGTCCACGACGCTCAGGTAGACCGTATCCGAGGCAGCCAGCGGTGTGCCGCGTTGCTGGTTGAGCGTGGCTTTTTTAGGGTCTATCAACTTGCGTCGTTCGGCGGCGTATTCTCTGGACAGGAGTTGGGAAATTGGTATCTTGGTAAATTGGGGGTCGGAGACGTACCAGCACGTATCCGCAAAAGCCAGGCGCAAGGCTTCGATTTCCAAATGCAGCCGGTCAGCCGAGAGCGGGTCGGCGGGCAGGTCGAAGCCTTCGAGAATGTTCAAAGCGAGCAGCGCGGCGATCCCCTGCCCATTGGGTGGACATTCCCACAAACGCAGACCGTCATACGTGGCGCTGATGGGCGTATCCCACGTTGAGGTATGCGCGGCCAGATCTTCGCTGGTCATGCAGCCGCCTGCTTTTTGAATTGTGACCGCAATCGCTGCGCCGATTTCGCCCTCGTAGAAGGCTTGCTTGCCGCCTTCAGCCACTTTCTTGAAGGTGCGCGCCAGCCCCGGATTGCGAAATATTTCTCCGGCTTTCGGCCCGCGCCCGTCAATCGTCATTTCGCGGCCGTTCAGTGCCTCTTTCAATTGCCGTTCTGCGCCGCGCTGCCAGAAATAGGATGTGATCGGCGCGACCGGAAAACCCTCTTCGGCCAGCCGGATGGCCGGGGCAAGAATATCGGTCATTGGCAATACGCCATGCCGTTCGATCAGGTCGCACCAACCCGCGCACGCCCCGGGAACGGTGATGGTGAAGGGATGATAGGGCGGGATTTCCGTCATCCCTTCTTTTCGCAACCGTTCCAGCGTCAGCGCGGACGGGGCGCGGCCGGAGCCATTGAGGGCGGTGATCTGCCCTGTTTTGGCGTCGTAAAACAAGGCGAAACAATCCCCGCCGATGCCGGTCGAGGTCGGCTCTGCCACATTGAGCGCGGCGGCCGTCGCCACGGCTGCATCCGCGGCGTTGCCGCCCTGGGCAAGGATTTCCAATCCGGCGGCCACAGCCAGCGGCTGGGATGTGGCGACCATGCCGCCGCGTCCCATCACGGGCGAGCGGCGCAAGGCAAAGTTGGCGTGAAATGGCATGCGTGGCACTCCATAAAACGCAGGTTACGTGGTGCGTGGTGGGTGTTACGTTTTACGTTTTACGTTTCACGTTTTACTCCTCCCATCCCGCGTCTCTTTTTCAACAGGGTGGATTGGCAAAGTCGTCACCAGCAGCTTGTCCACGCGGTTGCCGTCCATATCCATCACTTCGAAGCGCAGGCCGCCCCATTCGAATTTGTCCCCCGCCAGCGGGATGCGTCCCAAGTGCAGCATCATAAAACCGCCGAGCGTCTCGTATTCTGCCTCGTCGGGCAGTTTGCGCAGGTTGAAAATTTCCTTGAATTCGTCACTGGACAGCATCCCATCCAGCAGCCAGGAACCATCCTGACGCTGGGTGGCCTGCGGTTCTTCGGTTGCGAGGCCGCCGACGATTTCTTCCAGAATATCGGAAAGGGTCAGCAGACCCTGCACCACGCCAAACTCATCAATCACCAGCATGATTTCGGCTTTGCCCTCCTTGAACATTTCAAGGGCGCGTGAGCCAAAGGCTGTTTCCGGGATGAAAGTGGCCGGTTGCAATATATTTTTCAAATTAACCGGCCCTTCGCACAGACCCGCAAGGAGCAAATCCTTGGCCTTGATCACGCCCAGCACTTGGTCCAGGCTGTCCACACAGACGGGGAAACGCGAGTACGGGCTTTCGGCCATCTTGCGCCGGATTTCCTCGGGCGGGTCATTGGCATCCAACCAGATGATTTCGTTGCGCGGCGACATGAGCGCATTAACCCGCCGGTCGCTGAGCGAAAACACTCCCTCGACCATGTCCTGCTCGGCCTCCTCGAAGACCCCGGCCTGCGTGCCCTGCTCGAGCAGCACCTGTAATTCTTCCTCGGTGACGGGTAGCTGCTCGGATGGACGGATTCCCAGCAGGCGCAGGACGAAGTCAGTGGATTTGCCCAACAGCCAGACCACCGGCGATAAGACTTTCGAGATGAAGAACATCAGGCCTGCCGTCCCGGCCGCGATGCGTTCCGGGTTATGCAATGCCAGACGCTTGGGTACCAGTTCGCCCAGCAAAAGCGACAGGAAGGTGATCAATAGCACAATGATGGCGAGCGCCAGCGAATGTCCATAGCGAGCGAGAGCAGGGATCTGTGCGAACTGTTCAGCCAGCGCATCCCCAATCACCGCGCCGCCGACTGCGCCGGTCAGCACACCGATCAGGGTAATGCCAATCTGGACGGTGGGCAGGAAGCGGTTGGGAGTGGCGGCCAGGTCTAGCGCAGTGCGAGCCTTGCGGTCGCCTTCGTTGGCCTTGTGCTGGAGGCGGGCTTTGCGTGAGGCAAAAATGGCCGTTTCCGAGGTGACAAACAGGCCATTCAACAGGATGAGCAGGAAAATCACCAGGATTTCAAAACCAATTTCAGACATAGATATTACTCCGTCATTTACCTCACGAATCAATTATATCTCTCAGTGACACACCGATTTCCCTGCGGGCAGTTTCAAGCCTTGAAACTGGCAAGTATTCC
>JASEHI010000045.1 GCA_030018695.1 Anaerolineales bacterium | reverse complement strand
CCATCGTCCAAAAGAACACCCACCTGGATCGCTCCGACCAACTCCTTATCTTCAGCGCTGCTGACCCGTTGGGTGCTCAATGGCACGACCCACGGGCTGCCTCGCTGCACCTCTCTCTCGGGCAATACCACCACCTCCGAGTACTGGTGCCCAATCGTGATCGGTTTGTTGCTCTTGACTGGAGCGGGCTGATAAACATAACTCCGGTCTTTCAGGGTCTGTGCATACAACCGGGATTGTGGGGTGGTATCCACGCCCAACAGCCAGAAAGGCCGCTGGCGCGGACTGGGAAGGTAAGGAGCCGCAAGTTGGGCCAGGCTCTTGCTCGCCTGTTCCGGCTGGTAAGCGGCGATGACTTTGAATAGCGAAGTATGATCCCGCCGAAAACAGGGTTCAAGACTCAGCTCCACGACGGATTTCGCTCTGGTGTTGCTGCTCAGGGCATCCACCAAATCCTTGGAAGCATCGGCTCGTTTGTTAAAGTTCTGGTAAACTTGTTGCCAGAACTGCGACAATTGGGATGCTTCGTTCATGCACTCAGTTTGCCGCAGTTCTCATTTTTTGTCAAGTTTTGTCAAAAGTCCAATGATTGGAATCCGTGGAATTATTGGGAGTGGAGGCTTTCATCACCACAGGGTGATCTCATTGTATTCCCCAACGCTACGAATGACCTAGATCCCACCGACCTGTTTGTCATCAATGCACGCTCAAGCACTATGCACAGCATCCCATTACCAGGCTTCAACCACTCCGAAATGTCATGGAGCAATGACGGCACGAAACTGGTCGTAAAGGCTGTATTCAGCGAATTAATCGACCCAAACACAACGGCATACTGGGGCGCTATATATCTCGTGGATGTCAATTCGGGATCGTCTGAATTACTACGTGAAAAAGCCGATGCCCCAGCATTGTCGCCAGACGGAAAGAGTTTTGCGTTTGTAGCCTATATAAAGAACATAGGTTGGAATATATTTCTCAAAGACTTTCTAGGAACAGAAGAGTTGCCTATCGCCGATCTGGGAAATAAGAGTGTTCTTTTCCTCACATGGAGTCCAGATGGCAGGAACTTAGTGTATCTTGTCAGGACTATTTCTTGCTGCCCTTCGAGGTTCGAGGTACGGATAACAGACGTGACCTCAGGAAATACAAATACGATCCCATGGCTAGATGGGATGGAATGGCCCGCTTGGCCCGAGCCATCGATTATTTGGTCACCCGACGGCCAATGGTTTATTCTGAAGTCAGAAAGCGAACCCAAAAAAGATTATGTGGCATTTGAGGATAAAAAACCTCACACATATTACTGCACCCTGCTGCAGTGTAAAGAAATTTTACCACCAAGAACTGAATACTGTGAAACACCTGCCTGGCTTGGCCCATACAACCCTTGATTAAGACCACCGCTACCCGTTTGAATGTTTGGTTGAATTCAAAGATGTACATAATTATATTAAAGTGGAATAGACAACCCAACCATTCCCTCCAAGCGGACAGCGGCTTCGCCGCTCGCGCGCAGGCGCGTTTTGCCAGAAATGTGCCATAATTGCGAAGGAGTCTCGCCAGTCCCGCCGCTGCCGCTGAGCTAAACCGTTGGTGACGCGGCAAAAACCTTGCCCGTAATATAAAGAAGCCAACAAAGCCACGATCAGATCGGTGCGCAGGTTTCTGGAAGCGGCAGGAGAAAAGCCATGATGGAATATAAAGGTTATGTCGGAAAAGTCGAGATTGACGAAGAAGCAGGTATTTTACACGGGGAAGTGATCAATATCCGTGATGTGGTCACTTTCGAGGGCTAAACGGTAGACGAGTTGCAACAGGCATTTCAGGATTCCGTCGAAGATTACCTGGCATTTTGCGCTCAACGCGGGGAAGCCCCTGAAAAGCCCTTTTCAGGGAAGTTTATCATTCGATTACCCACTGAACTACACCGGAGAGCATACGTAAAGGCGAAATTGGCGGATAAGAGTCTGAATAGCTGGGTAACGGAAGTATTAGAAACAGCAGTTCAGGAGCAAGGATAGCCTGCTGGCTAATACCTCTCCTTCAACTCCCCCACCGGCAGGGCAATTCTCCCCTCTTCCTTCGCACCGATAAATAATATTTCCCCTGGTTTATTGGCAGCCACGTAAGCGGAATAAGCCGCGATGAGCGCGTCCAGTTGTTCGGGGGTGTAGATCAATTCCAGCGGCAAAATCCCTTTCACCAGGCGATGACGGGTGATCTCCTCGAAGAAATCCATCGGGTCCTGGATGCCCACGCCGCGCTCATAAAGAAACAACTGACGCTGCAAACGCCCTTCCAAAGTCGGTTTGGAGAGCGGCAACTGGCCGAGCAGGGCGCAAAAGGCGGCGTGCGGATGCGTCTCTAACCACTGGTGGGAGGCGTTCTGCGCAGCACCTACTCGGTCGGCGGGATACGGCTGGAAGCCCATCCCTGCCAGCTTGCGGTAGAGCATGAAGCCCAGTTGCATCCACTCCGGGCAGGATTCGGCCCGCCCCGGCGTCGGCGAGACGAGGATGCCACGCTGGCGCAGTTCGTACTCGGCCATGCGCATTTCCGCGCCGCGCCGGTAACCCGGCGTCAGGCTTTGCGCCTCCAGTTCCTTTTTCACCAATCCGATATTCGGCGCGCAGGGCGCGTTGACCGCTACGGTGGCAGCTTCCTGCCCGCCGACGAAAGCCAGCACATCGTCCAGTTCGCCCGTATCGAGCGCCAGCAGGCGGCAATCCGGGTCGAGCGCGGCGAAGGTGAAGGGCTCGCGCCCGGCAGTCGGGTCAATGCCGATGAAGGAAGTGTGGGAGAAGAGCATGGCAGCGGGTAGAAGGTTACAGGTTACAGGTTACAGGTTGAACATTGAGGCAGTGGCTGTGGTAAACTACCGTTGATATAAGTTTAGACCAAAACGGCTTGAGATGCAATATGGATATTGTATTCATTAAAGACCTGCGGGTGCGCGGTATCCTGGGCGTCCACGATTGGGAGCGCCAGCAGCCGCGCGAGATATTGATCAACGTTGAGCTATTCACCGATACGCGCCGCGCCGCCGAAAGCGACGACATCGCCGACTGCGTGGATTACAGCCAGGTTGCGCAGAAAATCCGCGCTCTGACGGGGAGCGTGGGGCGGTTCACGGTCGAAGCTTTGGCCGAGGATATCGCCAGTTTATGTCTCAGCCAGCCCAGGGTCCGGAAAGTGACGGTGCGGGTGGAGAAGCCGGGAGCGGTAGAGGGGGCAGGATCGGTGGGCGTCGAAATTATTCGCAAAGTGAGTGTTTAGGGTTTTATTCGCGCCATTCGCCCATTCGCGGCATTCGCGTTAAAAAGGTGCCCCAGCAAAGGAATTAGATTTGTAACGGCGATGCGCCGCGCGAGATGTTATCCAGGAATTCCTGGCGCGTGGCTAAATTGGAGCGGAACGCGCCGTGCATGGCCGAGGTGGTCATGCGCGCATTATGCTTTTGTACGCCGCGCATCATCGTGCAGAGGTGCAACGCTTCCACCACCACCGCCACACCCTGCGGATTGAGTATATCGCGGATGATATCCGCAATCTGGCGCGTCATCCGCTCCTGTACCTGAAGCCGGCGGGCGAACATATCTACGAGGCGGGGGATCTTGGAAAGACCGAGCACTTTCCCGTCCGGGATATAGGCGACGTGCACCCGCCCGATAAAAGGCAACAAATGGTGTTCGCAGATGCTATAAAACTCGATATCACGGACGATGACCATTTCATCGTACTTGACGTTGAAAAGAGCGTCGTTGACCAGCGCCTGCGGGTTCATCTGATATCCAGAGAGTAGTTCGGTGTACATGCGGGCGACGCGTTGCGGCGTTAGTTCCAATCCTGCGCGCTGCGGATTTTCACCAATCGCATTTAATAATTGCGCGATTGCTTCTTCAACCGCCTTCGAGTTGATCTGACTGGATTGAAGCGTTTCTTCAGAAATATTATCGTCAAAATCAATGTGTTCCATATTCCACTTCTTCATAATAAACTGGCCCGGAGGGATTCTTCCGGGCCAGCGGGTTTCCGGAGCGCGAAGTCAGTCTATCATTGGCTCGATCAGGCCGTAGGTGCCATCCCGGCGGCGATAAAGCACGTTGATGGATTTGGTCTCTGCATTATTGAAAATGAAGAAATTGTCGTGACCGAGCATTTTCATTTGCTCCAGGGCTTCAGCTTCATTCATGGGCGGCAGATTGAAGGTCTTCCGGCGCATGATCGGGGAAGCAGGCACTTTGGCTGGTTTTTTCAGCGGCGGCTCGACAACCTCAGCCGCAGATCGCCCATCCCCGCGGCCACGCTGGCGCTTACCTTTCAGGCGCTCGATCTGGCGTTGCATCTTTTCCAGAGCAGTATCGAAGGCAGCATATATATCCTCGGAGCGTTCTTCCGTGCGCAAAAGCTCACCCCGCCGGCCGCGCACGGTGATCTGCGCCACCTGACGATCCACGGCGCTGCGTGCAGATTTGATATTTGCGAGTTCTATTTTTACTTCTTCGATATCGCCCAGGAAACGATCGAGCTTGGAAACCTTCTTTGTTACATAGTCATTGATGCGCTCAGTAACTTCCATATTCTTTGCGAGAACTTCAATTTTCAATGCCATAGACTCCTCCTGCCAAAGGCCTACTCGGTGGAAAAGATAAGGCTCTTTGGGATTTGCCGTGATAGACCCCCATATATGGTGTGCGGCGTAAGTCGGATTGCCAATCCGACCTACATTTGCTGGTGCGTCACGGCGATTCCCAATGAACCAAAGATAAGGGTGTCTTTCAAAGATCAAACGTGCTGCAAGCCATGCCGGGGCAATGCCCTCGCCAGCGTTAAGGCATAAACAGCTTTTGCGCCGGAAGATAAAAGCGCCTCGGCGCCAGCCGAGAGAGTCGCGCCGGTCGTGGCAACGTCGTCCATCAATAACAGCGTCCGGTCGGCAACCCGTCGCGGGTCAGCGCGAAAAGCGCCTTCCATATTCTCCTGGCGCTCGGCCGCTGAAAGTCCAATTTGAGATTTCGTCTCGCGCGTGCGCGAGAGGGAGCGCGGCGCATATTGCCATCCGTTGAGTGCGGCCAGCGGCATCGCGATCAATTCAACCTGATTATAGCCGCGTTCTTGAAGGCGTCGCGACCCGAGCGGGACTGGAACGACAACTTCCACCGGCCAGTCCAGGCGACGACAATAATCGGCCATAGGCTGCGCCAATACATCTCCCAACGCCAGGTTGCGCCGGTACTTAAGGCGATGCAACGCCGACCGGATCGGCCCTTCGAAAACTGCCCAAGAGCGCAACGCCAGGAATGGGGGCGGCGTTAACCGGCAGTTTTCACACAACCCCATTCGATCTGTCGGCAATCCGCAAATTCCGCAGATAGGCTCCGCAACCGGCGAGACTTGCTCCTGGCATTGCGAACACCAGCGTGAACCCGCCCGACCACATCCCCCGCAAACGGGAGGGTAGAGCCAATCCAAACCAGCCCAGAACCACGCGTACAGGCGGTATGTTCCCATTCCATGGAAGAAAGGCTTACCTAGCCATCAAGGGTGCGAAGGCGTCTCGTAATCGCAATCCCGCTGGGGTCAATAAGACAATCATGATTGACGGGAAGATGAAAATTCCCAACGGAAAGATCATTTTAATCGGCGCTTTACGCGCCTCCTCTTCGGCGCGTTGCCGGCGTTTGACGCGCATTTGGTCGGATTGGATGCGTAAGACGCGGGCCATAGAAACACCGAGTTGTTCGCTTTGGATTACCGCAGCTACGAAACTGGTCATCTCAGGGATTCCGATGCGCTCGGACATATCCCTCAAGGCCTCCCGTCTTAGTTTGCCCAGTTGGATTTCACGGATGGCGCGTCCCAACGCCAGCGCCAGCTCGTTATCCCACTTTTCGTTGACCTTGGCCATGGCTGCATCGAAGCCAAGCCCGGCTTCGACGCAGATGGTCAACAGATCCAGGGCATCTGGCAGGGCTTTACGGATTTCCTTTTGGCGCCGGTCAATCTTGCTCTTTAGCCAGAGTTGAGGAAAAAAGAAACCCAGAATAGTGAAAATGAGAGTGGTAATCAACTCGCGGGATACCGGCCAGTTACTTGAAAACAAGAAAATCAGGAACAGCAGACCTCCAAAGAGGCCTGCGACCACAAGACGCAAAGCTAAAAAGGACGAGGCATCTATCCGTCCGGGGTTGCCGGCCAACTCCAGACTTATCGCCGTACTTTCCACCTGGTGCTGCGGGGTGAACCGGGCCGACAGGTCACCCACGCTGCGCGCCAGGGGCAGGATAACGCGCTCGGAAAAAGGTTGGGCGAGTTCGATATCTTCCAGTGAAACAACTTCGCCGCGTTCACTGAATTCCGCCAATCGCGCGGCTAAGGGGTCTTCCTCTTCCTTTGGCCGTCGCAGACCAGCAATAATCAGGATCGTTGCGCCGATAATGACGAGAACAACGATAACAATGATCCCAGTCAACATCTTACACCTCGATCTTTGCGAGCTTTGTCATAATGAAATAACCCATCGCGATCATCAGGCCAGCCGTACCAAGCGCGATGATCCCGCAGATGCGGTTCTCCTCAACAAAGAACGTCATCATATAATCCCGGTTCAGAAACCATAAGATCAGGATCAAACCAACCGGCATTAACGCCAGGAGACGTCCTGAATACATAACCTGGGATGTAAGCACTCGAATCTCGCCTTTGATGCGAAGCCGTTCGCGAATGGTGTAAGAGATAATATCCAGGATTTCAGCCAGATTGCCGCCCACCTCGCGTTGAACATTGATCGCGGTAATGACAAAATCGAGATCTTCGCTTGGTATGCGCCGGAAGAGATTGCTCAGGGCGCGCTCCATAGGGACGCCCAGTTGCATTTCTTGGACAACCCGGCGGAACTCATCGCTGACCGGCGGCGGCATCTCTCTGCTTATCGCCTCCAATGCCTGCATGGTGGAATAGCCGGCGCGCAATCCATTTACCACCAGATTTAGCATATCCGGCAGTTGGTCATTGAAGCGCTGCAACCGTTTCCCTTGCTGATTTTTCACATAGGAACGCGGGATAAAAGCGCCCAGCAGCGCGCCAATCAAAGCCGAGACGAGCAGCTTACCGCCCAAGAAGAAGGTGACAAGTGCAGTGCCTGTAATTGAAATAACATATAAAGCAATGTATTCACCGGGTTTGAACTTTAAGTCTGCGCGGGCCAATTCGCGTGCGATGCGATCACCAAATGGGGACTTTTCGACGCGTTTATTGACCCAGTCGGTCAGCGCGCCCCTGGCTTCCCTTGGCGACTTGGACGTTTTTTCTTCCTCGAGGAACTTATCCAAGCGCTCGTCAATAAGGGCTGATTCGCTGCCTACCGAGGCAATTATACCGATGATAAGCAAGATCAACGCCAAGCCACCACCAATGATCAAGATCGTTATCACTGGATCACCTGCCGAGTAGGTGCTGCGCATAAATCAGAAAGTGGGTAGAGGTTTTTCTGTCCATATTACCTTCAGTAGGGCAGGTTTCCATACCTGCCGACAGGGGTGGCGGCTATGGAAAGCCGCCCTACGGGTACTCTCTATTTTCAAGACAGTCAGTATTAGTAACGTTGACGGGAACCTACACCGAAAATAGACGGGGGTAAATGAATACCAGACGCCTCAAGCTTATCCATAAACTTGGGGCGCAGTCCTGTCGGTCGCAGGGTTCCGATCACCTTGCCTTCCTCCACTCCCGTCTGCTCAAAGACAAAGATATCCGTCGTGGTGATGATCTCTCCCTCCATGCCAGATATCTCGGTAATATTGACCACTCTGCGCGAGCCGTCCCGCAGGCGTTCCTGGTGGATAATCATATCAACGGCTGAGGCTACCTGCTCACGGACGGCCCGCACGGGTAAATCCATGCCGGCCATCAGGGTCATGGTTTCGAGACGTGATAGCGCATCGCGCGGCGCATTGGAGTGGAGGGTGGTCATCGAGCCATCGTGGCCCGTGTTCATCGCCTGGAGCATATCCAGCGCGGCCTCGTCGCGGATCTCGCCGATGATGATCCGATCCGGGCGCATACGCAGGGCGTTGATCACTAATTGGCGGATGGAAATTTCACCGCGACCTTCTATGTTTGGCGGGCGGGATTCCAGCGTGACGACATGCTCCTGGCGCAATTGCAACTCTGCCGCGTTCTCGATGGTGATTATTCGCTCGTCGCCGGGGATGAAACTCGAGAGAATATTGAGAAGTGTGGTCTTGCCAGAACCAGTGCCGCCGGATATGACAATGTTGATCCTTGCCTGCACGCAGGCTTTGATAAATTGCAGCGATTCAGGCGTGAGCGTACCAAATTCCAACAACTGTTCGATAGTAATCGGGTTTCTGGCGAACTTACGGATGGTCAGGGTTGGGCCAACCAGCGAGAGGGGAGGGATGATGGCATTCACACGCGAGCCATCCGGCAGGCGGGCATCCACGTATGGGCTGGACTCGTCAATGCGCCGCCCAAGTGGAGCCACGATACGGTCAATGATGCGCATCACGTGATCGTTACTCTCGAACGTCACTGGCACACGATGGATCTTCCCCTTTCGCTCGATATAGATGTTTTTCGCCCCGTTGACCATTATTTCCGTTACTGAATCATCGTCCAGCAAAGGTTGCAAGGGACCAAAGCCGAGAATTTCCGCCGAAATTTGCTCGAAGAGTCGAGCGCGCTCAGGTCGGGAAAGGACGATGTTCTCCTCACTTAGTATTTGTTCGTACAGGTTTTGGATCGTCCGCCGGACTTCATCCGTCTTGGTAATATCCATCGAAGGATCCAACTCGGCCAACAATTTATTTTGAACGCGCGTCTTCAGATCGAAGTAGGAGCCGGCCTGTGGAGTTGCAGCCGGCGCGCTTACCCGGCGAGCCTGCAAGGACGCCAGGCGCGACCCCTCGCCGCCTATTTGGGTTGGGGTCGCTGATTCTTCCGAGGATTTCCCTTGTTCGATTCGTTTTAGCAATGACATCCATTACCTCCTGCGCCGAAGGCCTACTCGGCAGTTACCTTCTGAGCACTTTCCCGGTTTCCACGCCTTTAGTATCCTTTAATTTGACGCGCAGGGCTTCAGCAAGTGCAAATACCCCACGAGCAGAGGGCTGCGCTTTATTATCCAGGACAAAAGGAACGCCCCGGTTGACGGATGAGATAACTATACGTTCGTCCAAGGGGATTACCGCAACCACCTCTTGCTTGAGATTTTCAGCGACCCTTTCCGGCGTTATCGCGATCCGTTTGTCATAGCGGTTCATCACAAACGCGATTCTATCCAAAGGTATACCCATGGTGATCATCAGGTCCAAGAACAATCGGCTGTTCTTAATCGAAGGGATATCCTGTGTTGCGACCAGAACAATAACATCACTTACGTCCAGGACCGAGAGGGTAATATCGTTAAAGAAAGTACATGTGTCCACGACCACATAGGCATACAACTGGCGAAGATATTTGAGCACCTGGCTGAATTGACCAGCAGTGACCTTTTCGGCATGTTCAGGGCGGGTAGGCCCGGTTATGATATGCAGGCCAGATGCGGCATGTTTGATCATCACTTCTTCGACAATATCCGGATCAAGCTCATCCGCGCGCGGAGCCAGGTCAAGAATGGTATTCTTGCCTTGTACGTTCATAAAAACTGCAACATCCCCGAATTGCATGTTTGCATCCACTAACATTGTCCGCGTTTCGTCATTATGCCCCTGCGGGGTATTATGCAAGGCCAGGGCCAGATTGACCGCCAGGGTGGTGCATCCGGTTCCACCTTTAGGGCTGTAGACCATGATGACTTTCCCGGGGGTCATTCTAACGCCGGCCAACGGTTGAGTTATCCCCCCGGCTGGTGTAACGTAAGCTTGGACTCTTTTTTCACGCTCCTCACGCGCCACAGCACCCGCGCGACGAATTGCGGCGGTCAGATCGTCTGGCATTGGAGGTTTGGTCAAGAAGTCGCGCGCGCCGACCAACATGGCGCGCCGCATGTAATTCTGATCGCCCTGGACGGAGAGGATGACTACCTGGATACTGGGTGTTTTTTTGCGGATCTCTTCCGTAGCAGCAATCCCATCCATATCCGGCATATTTATATCCATCAAGACAACATCCGGTGTTATCTCTTGGGATAGCTGGATCGCTTCTCGGCCTGACTTCGCTGTACCGACAACTTCGATATTGGATTCGAATTGCAATAACTTGCGAATGTTTTCGCGAGTCTCCGCATGGTCATCCACGATCAGGACGCGAATTTTATCACCGTTACCCATGAACAATCTCCATGCTACGAGTCGATGAAACTCTTCCCTTTATTACTTAGGCCGTAGCGCAAGATAAATCTTGCGTTGCATCACTTATATACTGTGCACGGCCATAACTCGAACTTTTAGTTTATGCACCAAACTCGTCAACGAATGGGAAACGAATAAACGAATGAAGTAGAAGTTGGACTTTGGACTAAAAGAAGACAGGTATTCGTTTATTCGTTGGATATTCGTTGACTGAGGTTTCACGGTAAAAACTCATTTTGTGCCCGTTTGAAGTAAAGCCATACCACTACCGGAATCAAGAAGTTCAATAGATAGGCTAAGGTAGCACCGTAATTGTGTCGTTTGGCAATACTGGCGGCGTAATCACATCTGTGCGAGGTTCGATCGCGTAAGGCAGTTTCGCCGGAACAGGGATGTTGTACTGACTGAGCAAGTATTGTAACGTTGCCGCCTCCGTCTCAGTCCTTGTCGTTTGGTCGTTCGGATTGCGCAAGGTTAACGTAAGGCTTGCGTTTATATCCAACAGGTATTTCAACATAACGGCATCTTGCGGAGTTACCATCAAGGTAACAATATCCGGTTTAACGACCGGCGTTGCGGCTGGCTGTTGTCCCGCAGGAGTCGCCTCTGGGCCAGGTTGCAGCGCAGTGGTTTGGATGGCAACAGCTTCACCCGGCAGAGAGAAGCTACCCACGTGCAAGACCTGCACATACCTCAGGATCATCTGAGTTACCATGCGGGGACGTTGCTGCTCGGATGGCACAATATAGAGGGCTTCGTCCAGCGTAGCGTCAAACTCGGTTCGCCCCTGCGCAGTACCGGCGCCGCCTGAGATTATTTGGGCAGTCAGCACTGAAAGTTGTTCGGGAAGGATGCCGGCGCCCGAGACGACAGCAGTATGATTGGGTAAGGCACTTTGATAGCTGGAATCAACATCCACCAGCAGCAATGAAACGATGATATCCACATAATCGCCATCCCGAATTGCAAAGCCAGCCGAGGATAGGCGCGTAATCGGGATGGCAATGGCCGTCATCCCTTGTGGAATCATGGCTGCCCAGCTAGAGCCAGGCAGGTAAATGTTGCCTGTTGTCGGCGTAACCATTGAGCTGGTGATTGGAACGCCTTGCGCAAGTGGATATTTGGCAAATTGTCCGGCCACATCCGCCTTGCTCGTGAACAAGTCAACTACCACCCGGTCTTCAGGCAGAGGTAATGAGCTTAACATCTCTTCTGTGATTTGTGTTCCAGGTAGTATGTTTTGGCCTGCGGTTATAATTTCTACCATGCGCACCTCAGGTATTGGAGTTGCTGAAGATGCCGGACCGAGCAGGCCCTTGCTTTGGAGATAGAAGTAAGCCCCGACAACGCCGATCATTAGAATCAGCGCCAGGTAAATGAAAATTCGTCCGCGACGCATAGCATCCTCCTTATGCCCAAATGGTTGAATTGACAATTGCATTATACAATAAAATTCAAGCCATGACCACTTACATTAAAATTAGATACAGGGCTTTCACAAAGTTTCGAAAGCCTACCTATCATGTCACGCGGCTACGGAGATGCTTCGGGGCAAAGGCTTGCCCTGAGTGTTTTTCGAAGGGACGCCCCTCAGCATGACAGGTCAAGAGAGATTGTAAAGCCCTGAAGTCAGATACAGATACAATAAATAGGACTCTGTCGTGGACAGAGTCCTACTCATGTTGAAGGCCAGTGAGGATCACTTCATTGCGGAGATGATGTCGCTGAATACGTTGCCGACGATGGGACCCAGCAGAGTCAAAACAGCAATAACGACGACAGCAACCAAAACAAGAATCAACGCATACTCCACCAAGCCCTGGCCTTTTTCCTTCGATGCGAATAACATGGCATTTTCCTCCTTTCTTTTAGAATTTCTCTAACAGGCTTTTAGAGATATATTTATTATATTATTTCTATGCTTAAAAGGCAAGCACTAGACAGGCCAAAACTCTTTACAAATGTGTAATCTCAAGAATGGACGGGCACGCTCAAAAATATCCGCGAACCTTTTCCCAGTGAGCTATCAATATCGAATGAACCACCCAGTAATTCAACCCGCTCTTTGATCAGCTTCAGCCCCAGACTACTCTTCTGGTTGATCATCTCCGGATCAAACCCTTTGCCATTGTCTTCTACGGTCAACTTTACCGAACCATCCCCCAGATCAACCAGAATCTTGACCATGTTGCCCTGACTGTGACGAGCCGCGTTGCCCAATAATTCCTGCATGGCGCGAAAGATCAACACTTCGATATAAGGTTCCAGCCGTCGTTCGTTTCCGGTAATGATGGCGCTTGCCTCGATGCTGGACTGCTCCTTATATGTGTCCACATAGCGGCGAATGGTCGGCGCCAGGCCCAGGTCGTCGAGCATCATCGGGCGAAGTTCGGAGATGAAATTACGAACTTTCTGGAATGTGCTCATCGCCGCGGCCTTAAGGCTGCTCAACTCCATCCGCGCCTGTTCAGCATCCTGGTCAAGCAAGCGCATGGCAATCTCTGTTTGGAGGATGAAGTTGGAAAGGGCCTGAGCCGGGCCGTCGTGCATCTGACGTGAAAGGCGCTGACGTTCGGCTTCTTGAGCGTTGACCAGCATTTCGACACTTGCCAGTGCGCTTTTTTCTCCCTGCGCGCCGCCGGGTAGCGCGCCGCCACCAGCAAGGCTCTGCACACGACTTAATAAGGCTTTGTAACGCTCAAGATGAGATTGGTCATTCTGCAACTTTTCGAGCTGGCCGCGCATCACGAACAGGCGTTGTTGCGCATCCAGCGCTGAGTTATAAGCCATGCGGATTTCCTCGGGCGGGATCTTGTCGAGCTGGCCTTGGATCTGCTGGAGATGCGCTGTAATCGCCGCATTCCGTTGAGTCAACTTTCCAACTTCGACGCGGCTTTGATCCAGCATCAAGCTGATTTCTCTCAACGCGCGAGTGGTCTCGTCCAGTTCGGACTGAATGCTCTGCGCCGGGTCTTCGAAAGGACTTGCAGGTTTATTCTGTCCATCCGTCAGTGCCATAATTCGCTCCCGAATATGCGTATCTTGTTGAGGCCTGCTTGCAGTATAGCACAGGTCACACTTGCAAGCAAATTCAGTAAATCACGAATTTGATGTCATTGCGAGGAGCGAAGCAGTCTCCTCGTAACTGGGGATTGCTTACCACTTCGTGGCACACGTCGTCGCGAAGAACGCTCCTCGCAACGACAGAGGCTATGTTTCTTTCGCATTGAACAGCGGCGATTTCCCGCTGCCGACCCACAGGGTGCTTCGCGAAGGCCTACTCGGTGAATTTACTCGCAATGACACGCGCATTTGGTTGCGGCTGGAGACCGCATTATAGTATTACTCGGTATCATTTGCGCGATCCGCGCAATTCGTAGGTCGGATTGCCAATCCGACTTACTTCGATTGCGGCTGAAGGCCGCGCTATGGATCAGGCCAGCGATAGACGGCCATATTCTCCTCGCCCAGGGCTGGGGCAAAAGGCGATCCGGTACGGAAAACAGGCTGCAAGTCGCGTGTCAGAGAAGGGTACCAGTCAGGGAAGGTCACTAGATATTCCACGCCACGCTCGTTCAAGTATTTTCTCAGTCTGCCTTCGTCCCGAATAAACGGAACCACCTCGGGCGAGATCAACCCAGCCAGGTCCAACAGATTATGTTCGCTGAAGTATCCCATCGCCCCGATATCGTGCGTTGCGACCAGCGCATCGGCCGGGACGTTCACGGCTACCCAACGCGCAGTCTTCACCATCTCGCTTTCGATGACCGCCACATCCTGTGCGTAGGCCAACGCGCCGCGGCCCCAAAAGAACAATAGAATCACGACAGTCGTCATTTTCTGCGCAGCACCTACTCGGCAGGAAGTCGCCAACATCCATCGCCATCCTGCCGAGCCGAGTAGGCGTTGCCCTGAGTTTATCGAAGGGTGCTGCCGAAGGTAGGTGCTGCGCAAAGATAATCGAAGCACAGAGCTTGCCAGGCCAGCGAAACCCCAGATGAAGAATACCAGCATGGCAGGGATGATATAACGCCCATGCTGGTAAGTCACCGGCATACGCCAGGCATACAGGCCAATATAGCCGAGGAACCAGGCCATCCCCGCCAGCAGACCCCAGGCACGGCGGCGGACGGCAGTCACGGCCGTGATGAGAACACCAGGCAGAAGGGCAATCCCCACCCCAACGAGCGGTAGGACTGCTTCTGAGGCAAGCCGCTTCCAAAAGGGGATCTGCTGTAGAAGCGCATATTCGGCCTGTTTGGCGTAGAACGTATTCGGCCAAGGCGAGCCGCTCAAGATCAAATTGAAGAGCAGGTAGAAGGCAAACAATCCGCCAAAACCCAGGCCCAGGCTGACCAGCGCCTGTGTCCGTCGGTTGAACGAGGACTCTGCGCAGCACCTACTCGGTACCAATATCAAGGTAGCGACAACTGGGGCGAGCAATGTGACCCCATCCGGGCGTAGCCAGATGCTCAAGCCAACCAACACGCCGAGTCCGAAATAATTGCGCCGCTCGGATATCAGCGAGACCAGCACCAGTGTGATCAGCGCGGTGTGCAGGAGCGTTTCCATCCCTGACCCTCCCGCCCAAACCAAATGCCATTCGAGCGCCGCCAGCGCTCCCGCCCATGGGAAGGTCGGCCTGTAGGCAGGAACGAGATGCCGCACAGCTCTCTCGGCCAACAAGGCAAGGCCGCACAGGATCACTACACCGAGGGCATACGTCCATACATAAGGCGCAAGGCGCAACCAATAGCCAATCGCCAGCAGAGCCGACCAGAGCGGCGCAGTCGAGCCGTTCGAGGGCTGCCCCGGCAGGAACGCCCACTCGCCGCGCAAAGCCAGGTTGCGGGCATAGGTTTGATGGATCCAGGAATCGTCCAACGGGAAGCCAAGACGGTAATAAAAATGGCTGGCGAACAGATAGGCGCCCAGCGAAAGGATGGACAGTCCCAGAAGCGTCAAAATATCCCGATAATCAAGGCGGGAATCAGGGTTGGATGGCATAGATACGCGCCTCCTCCACTTCACCCAAGTAGCGGAAATTTGGATGTCTGTCCGGCCGGGCATAGAGCGCCTCTAAAGCGTGTGGCAGGCTGTCCTTCTCCAAGATCAAATACTGGCCGCCGTAGCGGCCTGCAACCTGGAGAACGGTTTGCTCGTCCCCATCCGGGATGGCGACCGCTGACCGGTCAGAGGCCAGGTAATATCCCGGCGGATTGGCAACGATGACGACCTCCTCGTCAAGCGCGCCTTGCTTTTCTACCGAGTAGGTGCTTCGCAGAAACTCCTCTATTTGGCTATACGCAGACGCTTCTCGACCCCAGACCGGGTCGCCGTTGAACTGGCCGATCACCCGCCCCTGCACGATCAGTGCGGTCAGCAGGGCCGCGATCCCAACCAGGCCGGCCGAGAAGACAGTGAACGCCTGTATTTCCGGCCAGCCGCGCCGCCGCGCCCCCCAGGCGACGAGACGCTCTAATCCTAGAGGCGCGACCGCCCACCAGAACGGTTGCAACGCTGCGCCAGAATGGAAGAATCCGCCGCGCGCCCCGGCGAAAGGGAAGACCAGGGTCATCACGGCCAGAGTCAATCCCCAGGCCAGGACAGCCAGCCGGAGGCGTCCATCTCTTCGTATTTGCCACAGGCCGATCAAAATAAATGGCAGCAAAAAGATATTCCCCTGGACGGCGAAGGCGCTCTCCAAATTCAATCCCAGCGCCCAGAGACGCGCCTTCAGGATTTCGGCCAGACCGGATTGCCACCAGGCCGCAAAAGTCAATTGGCTGGCGGGATAAGCAAAGAGCTGGTTGTAGCCCGTCAGCCAAAGAGCGCGCGAGCCGCCGGGGGCAAGAGGCGTGCCGAACACGGCCAAGTTCCGCACCAACCAGGGGGACATGATGAGGAGGTAGCCTGAAATACAAGAAGTAATTCGTAAAACGTAAAACGTAATAGAGGATTTCTCTGCCGTACATTTTTTAACGCGAATACCGCGAATGGGCAAATAGCGCGAATAAAGCTCAAAGAACATTCGCGAAATTCGCTCATTCGCGTCATTCGCGTTGAAATTTTCCCGCTTATCAAAAGTGTACGGCAGTGAAATAGAGGATGAGTGATGGAAGGGTTTTTGAAGAACGACAACAAGAAGTGCCAGTAACAGCCAAAGAACGCCATCGGCGCGCGAGAGGTGCATGAGGCCGGCCAGGAGGCCGAGGAGAAGGGAATTTGCGATTGAGGATTTACGATTTACGATTAGAAAGAAGAGCGCGCCGAAGAGCATGCAGAGGCTGAAAGTGTCTGCGAGCGGTAGGAACGGGGCGTAATAACCTGAAAAGACCGCCAGCAAACCGGAAATGATGGCTAAATCGCGGCGGGAGGTGATGGAAAAGGCCAGGGCGGAGGTCAGGGGCGGGATCAGCACGGCAGCCAGGATAAAGGGCAATCGGGCGGCGAACCAGGTCAAATGTCCGGAAAGCGCCGGAACTAGCGCAGCCAGGATCGAAGCCAGCGGCATCCAATAAGCATGGGAGGGATGCGGCAAACCGGCCGGGTCGCCCAGATAGTTCCATAGATAAGGCTCAGTAAAACCGCGCCCGGCTGCCAGTTGCAGTCCCCCGGCATAGTAGTAATCCGCATCCATGTAGCCAGGCACGGACTGGAAGGCAGCGATGCTCCCAGATACAATCAGTCCAAACAGGGCAAGTAGGAGATAGTGCCGCCAGTTCATCAGGTTATGCGATCTTGTCTTCTACCGATCAGGCTTTCGGCGCTCTCCAACCAGGTGCGCGGCGGGCAGATCGCCCACCAGCGCATCCAGTAGAGACCAACAAGCAGCAGGCAGGGTAAGGCGAGAATTAGAATGGCTCGCAGTGGCTCAAGAGAAGCAAGCCCTGAAAGGTGGAATATCAACGCCCAAGACCCCGCAAAGATCAGCACGAGCAAGACGCCCGCCAGCCACCGTCTCGGCCGGAACCAACGCTCGGCGCTGACGGCCACGAAAAGGATCAGGGGCAGGAAGAGAGTTAGATACAGGTGCGGGTGGGTCGGAATGCCCAGCAGGGGGGTGACGGCAAGAGTCAGGCTGGCCGTCCAGAGAAAGTGACGGGGGTCCTTCATGCGCAGCGCGCGCCATTCCAAGAAGAGCAGAATGATCAGGATGGCCGTCAAGACCCAGCCGAGTTTATCGCCGATGGCCGGCCACCATCCGGCAAAGATCGTTCCAGGTGTAAAGAAAGTGGTCTGCTTATCTTCTGCAATGAGGGCGCGCACGAACGGCAGGAACCAATCCGGCAGAAAGATGAAGGCGGCGACCAGCAGCAGCCCTAAAGCCATCAACGCGCCCCACAGGACGCGCCAGCGGCGGTGATAGAGCACCCACCACCCGATGAAAAGGGCAAAGACGCCGCCCGCCAGCGGCTGGAAAGCGGATAAAGCCATCAGCGCGCCGGCCAGTTCATCTTTTCCAGCGCGCAAGGCCAGGATTGCAGCGGAAATAAATAACGCCGTGTAGATGACCGTGCTGCCGGCGACCAAGGGCAGCCAGGCATGAAACCAGAGCAACGCGAACAGGAGATAGATGGGCAGCAAGATGCGCGGCATTTTCCAACCGGTCAAGGATAGCGACAGGAACGCCGTCAAGACAAGCGCGACCTCCAGCAAGGTCATCCACAAGCCGCGCGCCAGCGCGTAATCGCTGACGAGCGCAAAGGGAAAGTAGAAAAGTTCGATACAAAATGGGACCTTCAGCCGGAGAGGATCTTCGCCCTCCTTTGCCAGTCGTCCGTAATAGATGATTTGGGCGCGCTGGGTGGCAGGCTCATCGTAGGGACTAATGCCATACTGGAGGAAGGTGCGCGCCGCCAGCCAGGGGACGAGAAACTCGGTCTCGCCGGGATTCTGGCGGGCAAAGAGGGTATTGGCCCAGGTCAGTCCACCGAGGCTGGCGAGGGCGAGGAAAGCTATGGCGATGGTGGAGATGATGGTGAGGTTGCGGGACATAACAATAGTATTCTAATGCGAATTGCAGGTTTGAGCAAATCTTGTTTATTATGCTATAATACCGCCAACCTGAGGCAAAAATGACCAGCATCCACTTCGCCAATAATAACGATAATGATAATCGGCCTCCGGCCGTTGGGCGAAGCCTGCCAGGTTAGTAAGAGACGTATACCGACCAATCGCCCAACGCAATTGCGGAGGGCGATTTATTTTTGGAGGCAGCATATGTACAAAACTCACACTTGCGGCGAACTGCGCGCTGAACACAGCGGTCAATTCGTGACTCTGGCCGGCTGGGTGCACCGCCGCCGCGACCATGGCGGCGTGGTCTTCCTCGACCTGCGCGACCGCTTCGGCCTCGTCCAGGTGGTCGTCAACCCTGACCTGCCCAAAGAGACCCTGGATATGGTCGCGGAGGTGCGCTTCGAGTGGGTGTTGCAAATCACCGGTCAGGTGCGGATGCGGCCGGCCGGCATGGTCAACTCGAAGATGGAAACCGGCGAGATTGAGGTCAGCGCGCAACAGGTCAAGGTGCTGAACCCGGCCAAACCGCTGCCTTTCATGGTCAGCAAGGAAGACGAGCCGATTGACGAGAACACCCGGCTCAAGTACCGCTACCTCGACCTGCGCCGCGAGAAGATGCGCCGCAACCTGGAATTGCGCCACCGCACGGTCAAGTTCATCCGAGATTATCTGGACAGCAAGGGCTTCCTCGAAATCGAGACCCCGATCCTGTTCAAGACCACGCCCGAAGGGGCGCGCGACTATCTCGTGCCGTCGCGCCTCCACCCGGGTGAGTTCTACGCCCTGCCGCAGTCGCCGCAGCAACTCAAGCAACTGTTGATGATCGGTGGTATCGAGCGCTATTTCCAAATCGCGCGCTGCTTCCGCGACGAAGACCAGCGCGGCGACCGCCAGCCTGAATTTACCCAACTGGATCTGGAGATGTCTTTCGTCGAGCGCGAAGACGTGATGACCCTGGCAGAAGACCTGTTCACCAAACTTGCCGCCGAGGTCGTGCTGCATAAGCGTCTGTTCTCCAGTCCCTGGGCCAGGCTGACTTACAAAGAAGCGCTGGAACGCTTCGGTAAAGACAATCCCGACATCCGCTTCGGGCTGGAACTGAAGGATATCACCGACCTGGCGCCCGGCTGCGGCTTCAAAGTCTTCGAGGAGGTGGCTGCGGCAGGCGGCCATGTGCGCGGCATCAACGCCAAAGGTCTGGGTGATTATACGCGCAAGCAGATTGACGAACTGGGCGCCTTCGTCCAGGAACTCGGCGCAAAAGGTCTGGCTTATATTGCGCTCTCAAAGGACGGTGGCTTGAGCTCTTCGAAGGCAGGCGAGATGCATTCCTCGTTCGCCAAGTTTTTGCCGGAGGAAAGGGCAACGGCTATCCTGTCCCGCCTCGAAGCGGAAAAGGGCGACCTGCTGCTCTTTGTAGCCGACAAACCCGCCGTCACTTTCGAGACCCTCGGCCGGCTGCGCGTTTTCCTGGGCGACCGTCTCGGCCTGCGCGACCCGTCTGTGCTCGGCTTCTGCTGGATCATTGATTTTCCTTTCGTGATGTGGAACGAGAAAGAAAAGCGCTGGGACCCCAGCCATCACCTGTTCACCGCGCCGATGCCGGAGGATATCCCATTGCTGGATACCGATCCGGGCAGGGCACGCGGCCAGCAATATGACTTGGTGCTGAACAACTACGAGGTCGGCGGCGGCTCGATTCGCATCCACCAACGCGAATTACAGGAAAAGGTATTCAAACTCATCGGCCTTGATGCTGAGGTAGCGCGCGAACGCTTCGGCCACATGCTGGAAGCCTTTGAATACGGCACACCGCCACACGGCGGCATCGCCCCCGGCATTGACCGCATCTGCATGATCCTGGCCGACGAACCCAACATCCGCGAAGTGATCGCTTTCCCCAAGAACCAGGCCGCCCGGGATGTGATGGCGGGCGCGCCCTCCCAGGCCGAGGCAGGGCAGTTGAAGGAATTGCACATAGAGATTAGAGAGTAGAGAGTAGAGGAATAGAGAGTAGAGAGCAATCACTAATCTCTGATCACTATTCTCTATTCTCTATTCTCTATTCTCTATTCTCTGGAGAAAAGCACTATGTCACAGATCATCAGAGTTGAAAATATTGCCAAATACACCGGCCAGGAAGTCACCATCCAGGGCTGGGTCTACAACCGCACCGACAAAGGCAAACTTGTCTTCCTGCTCGTGCGGGATGGTTCGGGTTTCATCCAGTGCGTGGCCTTCAAGGGCGAGCTGGACGAGGCGCTTTTCGACCGCTTGGTGCGCCTGCCGCAAGAATCATCTGTCATCATCACCGGCCCGGTGCGCGAAGACAAACGAGCCCCCGGCATCCCCGGCGGGTACGAGATCGGCGTAAAGAGCGTCGAGATCCTGCAAGAGGCCGGCGAAGACTATCCCATGTCGCTCAAAGAGCATGGC
>JASEHI010000044.1 GCA_030018695.1 Anaerolineales bacterium | reverse complement strand
GGCGTCGGGCGCGCCCTGGGCGTGACCGCCAACGTGGTCTGGGCGCGGGCGCTGGCCGCCGGAGAGGGTCACGCCGCGCTCGCCGATCACCGTCTCGTAACCGTTCTCGAATTCCAGGATGAACTCATGCGCCTGGGCGGATTTGGCGGCAGCTTCGACCTCCCCCCGCGTTGCCCCGGGTTTACCAAAGGCAATATTGTCGGCAATCGAGCGGGAGAAGAGGAAGATATCCTGTTCGATGATTGAAATCTGCGAGCGCAAGGCGGCCAGGTTCCAGTCGCGCACATCCACGCCATTGACAAGCACCTGCCCCTGGGTGGCATCGTAGGTGCGGTTGATGAGCTTCACCAGTGAGGTCTTCCCCGCGCCGGTGTGCCCGACGATGGCGACGGTTTGGCCGGGATGGACGGTGAAGGAGATGTTTTGGAGAACGGGTTCCTGTTCATGGGAAACAGGAGTTAGGGGATAGGGGAATTTCGCTCCGTTGTCCCTTTCCCTTATCCCCTCGTAGATGAAGGAAACGTCCCGGAATTCAACCTGCCCTTTCATTTCACCAGTAAAGCCAATCTCATTCTGGTCGAGGTTGTTCTCGCGGTTCATCAACTCGAGGATGCGCCGGGCGCTGGAGATGCCGAGCGAAAGCTGCGTGTAGGCAAAAGACGAGGCAAAGGTGGGAAAATCCAGCATCAATAGTAAGCCGAAGTAGGCGACCACGTCGCCGGTGTTCAGCAACCCCTGGCGGAAGAGCAGCAGGGCGTGGAGCAAGCCGCCGGCCAGGGCAATACCGAAAAGCAGCATGGGCAGGAAGCGGGCTTCCAGGTCGCCCTGGCGGACGTAAGCACCCCGGAAGCGGCGGGCGTTCGTATCGAAGCGCCCGACCTCGGCTTCTTCCTGCGCCGCGCCCTTGACCGTCTCCACGCCGTCGAGCGCCTCGGATAAACGCGAGTTCATCTTTCCGAAAGCGCTGCGGACTGCATCGGTAACGGGCGAGAGTGAATGCAAGTATTGCCAAAGGGCGAAGAAATATGCAAGGGTGAAGAGCGCCGGGGTGAGCAGCAGGGCAGGATGGTAGCGCGGCGCGAAGACGAAGGGCATGACCAGGAAGAACAACGAGCCGCTCACCAGGCTGACGCCCGGGCTGAACATGAAGTTGACCTCGCGCACGTCGTTGGTGGCGCGCGCCATGGTATCGCCGACGGGTTGGATGCTGTGGAAGGTCATGCTCTTGCCGAGCAGGGTGACATAAAGATCGTCGCGGATATTGCGTTCAACGCGTTGCGCCATCAACTCTGAGCCGAAGTTGCGTCCCAGTTGCAGAATGCCGCGCAGGATTTGGGAGCCGCCGATGATCAAAGCCAGGGGAAGCAGGAGCTCTGTGCGCGGTGGCCTGGCAAGCATCTCGTTGAAGGCTTGCCCGGTCAGCATGGGGACAACGGCAGCCAGGGCCGCGTTGCCGATCGCGCCGGCCAGGATCATGATGATGATCCACCAGTGGCGCGTGGCGTGCGACCAGATCCAGCGCACGGGCCCGTTCCGGTCAGTGACGTGGTGCTGGGGGAGGGTGAATTCGGCGAGTTGGGCGGTCAATGTTACTTTACCCAGCCCAGGCTAATGCGCCCGCGCTCGGGTTCGATTTTCAGGATTTCCACGTCAATAATGTCGCCCACTTTTAACACTGTTCCAAAGAGGATTTGGGTGCGGTGGAGCAGGCCATCCTGCTTGACGCCGATGTCCACGAAAGCGCCAAAATCAACCACGTTGCGGACGGTGCCTTTGAGCGTCATACCGACGGCCAGGTCTTCCATGCTGAGCACATCGGAGCGCAGAATTGGCGCGGGGGTGTCGGCGCGCGGGTCGCGGCCCGGGCGTGCCAGTTGTTCCAAAATGTCCTTCAGCGTCGGGAGTCCGCAGCCCAGTTCGGCGGCCAGTTTTTCGAGCGGGGTTTTGGCGAGCAGCGCGTCCAGCGCCGGTTTGCGCTCGGTCAACGGCGACCCAGGCTGAAGTCCGGCGCGCTCCAAAACGGCGCGGGCAACGGGATAACTTTCCGGGTGGATCGCGCTCGCGTCCAATGGCTCATCCCCATCCCGTATGCGCATGAAACCTGCCGCTTGCTCGAAAGCTTTGGGGCCGAGGCCGCTGATCTTACGCAGTTCGGCGCGAGATTTGAATTGGCCGTTTTCATCGCGGTGGGAAACTATGGACCTCGCCAGTTTGGGGCCGATACCCGCCACATGCGTCAGCAGCGCGGACGAAGCCGTGTTGACATCCACGCCGACGTTATTAACCACGTTTTCGACCACGCCATCCAGGGCATGAGTCAGGGCGGACTGGTCCACGTCGTGCTGGTAGAGGCCGACGCCGATGGATTTGGGATCAATCTTGACCAGTTCGGCGAGCGGATCCTGGGCGCGACGGGCGATGGAGACCGCGCCGCGGATGGACACGTCGAGGTCGGGAAATTCCTGTCGAGCCAGTGGGCTGGCAGAGTAGACGCTCGCGCCGGCTTCGTTGACGATGAGATATTTTACGTGTTGCGTGTTACGTGTTGCGGGTTGCGCGTTACGGGTTGCGTCTGGTGTGGTACGGGTTAATTCGGCGGCGAGTCTTTCCGTTTCGCGGGAAGCCGTGCCGTTGCCGATGGTGATGAGCGTGACGTGGTGGCGGTTGATCATATCTTCGAGCGTCGTCAGCGCGCCGGCCCAGTCGTTTTTGGGTGCGTGGGGATAAATGGCGCCGGAATCGAGCAGTTTGCCGGTCGGGTCAACCACGGCCACTTTGCAGCCAGTGCGGAAACCGGGGTCAATGCCTAAAGCTCTTTCGACCTGGTTCATGGTACTATTCTTCCTGTTTGCTGCCCTGGCTGCTTTCGGTGTGTTCAGCAACGGCATCCTGACGGGCATCCTCGCCCTCGGTGCCGCGGTGTTTCTTTTCCTCGGCAAGTAATCGCGCGTTTTCCGAAGGCCTACTCGGCAGGCTAACGGTCTCTCCCGGAGCGGGGGAGGCCGTTTTTTTATTTGACTCGCCCGTCTTTCTGTTGTAGACTATTTCTATCTTTCCCCCAATCCCCTGCTCAGGAGGTCAGCCATGTCCAAGCCTACGCGTTACCGTTGGTTCGTTGTGCTTATGTTCTTTCTGTTCATGCTGCTGCACCAAACAGACAAGTTGCTCATCGGGCCATTGAAGGGGCCGATCAGCGAATCCTTTGGCATTACCAACACCCAGTTCGGGCTGGTCGTCTCTGGGGCGCTGCTGGTCAGCACGCTCTTGTATCCCGTCTGGGGCTACCTGTATGACCGCTACGCCCGCGCCAAACTGCTGGCGCTGGCCTCGTTCATCTGGGGCGCGACGACCTGGTTGAGCGCGGTCGTCCGCACTTACCCGGGTTTCGTCGCCACGCGCGCCTCGACCGGCATTGACGATTCATCCTACCCCGGCCTGTACAGCCTGATCGCCGATTACTTCGGCCCGCAGATGCGCGGCAAGGTCTACGGCATCCTGCAATTTGCCCAGCCAATCGGCTATCTACTCGGCATGATCCTGGCGCTGATGGTCGCCCCGCTGATCGGCGGCTGGCGTTCGGTCTTCTATCTCACCGGCACGCTGGGCATCGCCCTGGCAGTATTGATCTTCTTCTTCGTCAAAGAGGTGCCGCGCGGCAAGGCCGAACCTGAATTGGCCGGCTTCGAAGAGATCGGGCAGTATCGCTTCTCTTGGGCGTATGCCAAAGAGGCGCTCAAGAAGCGCACCATGATGTTCGTCTTCCTGCAAGGTTTCGCCGGCGTCTTTCCCTGGAATGTCATCACCTACTTCTTTTTCGACTACCTGATGAAGGAGCGGGGGTACGATAGCGACAGCGTGCTGTTCACAATGGCACCGATCATCCTGATCCTGGCAAGCGGTTACTTCGTCGGCGGCGCGGTCGGCGACTGGCTGTTCAAGCGCACGAACAAAGGCCGCATTATCGTCTCCAGCGTGGGTGTGCTACTCGGCGCGATCTTTCTGTTCTTCGCCATGCAGACGCCCATCGAGGCGCGCAGTACGTTCTTCGTCCTGATGATCCTGACGGCCATCTTCATGCCGTTCTCTTCACCCAACGTCATTTCGACTGTGCAGGACATTTCTATGCCCGAAGTGCGCAGCACGGCCATGTCGGTGGAGTACTTCATCGAGAACAGCGGCGCGGCGTTGGCTCCGCTGCTGGCCGGCATCATCGCCGACGCATTCAATATGCACACCGCCATCCTGACCATCTGCGTCACCGCATGGTTGATCTGCTTCGTCATCTACCTGGGCGCGCTGTTCTTCGTGGATGGCGACATTCGTTCGTTGCGTGCACAGATGGCCGAGCGTGCCAAACTGGAGAAGGCACACCAGGCGGCGTAGGGCAGGTTTCCAAACCTGCCGCAAAATTCGGCGGGTAAGATACTGTGTCTCAATAACCGGACGATTGGCGCGGCGCAGACCGAAAAAGATGGCGGCGATGTAGGCTAGGTAAGCAATGATCTCGGTCAGCGAGGGGTTGCCGTTGTAGCCGAACAATGTCTCGAGGATTTCGCCAACGGTAGAGTTTTCGTTCAGGATGGCGTTGCGCTTTGGCTTTTTCATGTATACTGACAGAAATCATCCGATTCGTTCACGAGGAGGAGCGATGAAAAGAAAATTGATTGTTGCGGTAAGTCTGGCGCTGGCTATCGTTGCAATCGGTTGTCTGTGTGCAGGTCCATTAGCCTTGGGGAAGTCAGAAGACATCCAATCTTTCCCAACCGCGCCTGGTGTCGGGGATAAATCCGTTCTGTTCTACGATGACTTTTCAAACCCAGATAGTGCCTGGGACCAGGGTTCGTGGAATAACGGTGGGGCTGATTATTACAACGGCGGCTATCGCGTTACTGTTCCGAGCGACATCAATATCTCTGCCTACCTGCACCAGTCCTTCCCCCAAGATGTGATCGTGGAAGTGGATGTCACTGCAATTGGCGGTTCAAGCGGCAAACTTTTCGCAGGAATCGTCTGTCGTCATCAGAGTGATGGCAGCGAATATTCGTTTTCTGTTAGTCGCGAGGGCACATATGGAGTTGCCGGCATTGGTGCCATCCAGCAAGACATAGGAACTTCCATTGGTACCATCCAAAAAAAATGGGAGTGGCCGGCTGGTTGGCCTGAGACATATCACATCCGCATGGATTGCATCGGCAATCAGTTGTCCTTGTATGTGAATGGGTATTTGGTTGAGACTGCCACCGATGCTGTGATCCCCTCCGGTGGCGAAGTGGGTTTTTTCGGCGGTCATTGGACAGGGACGACTATGGAATACCTGTTTGATAACCTCGTGGTGTACCAGCCGTAACTGCACGGTAATGACGAAAAAGCCAGGCTTCATGGAACCTGGCTTTTGTGCGTGATGGGTTAGGCTTGTGATTGAGGCACAGCCTTTGGACGGGAGGCGCGCCGATAACGGATGAAGAAGCGCAAGCAATGGCGAGCCAGTTGCTCTGGTTTGCTGACCCGAAACTGATCAAAATCGTGATGAAGGATGACCGTCCCATCGGCTTCCTATTTGCCTATTCCGATGTCTCGGCCGCGCTCCAACGGACGAAGGGCCGCCTCTTTCCCTTCGGCTGGCTGACCCTGCTCCGAGAACTCAAGCGCACCGATTGGATCAACATCAACGGCGCGGGGATGGTCGAGGAATATCGCGGCTCAGGCGGTACAGCGATCCTATATAGCGAAATGTTCAAGAGCGTGACCGAAAACCCGCGCTACCGTCACGCCGAGGTGGTGCAAATCGGCGTAGAGAATGACAAGATGCAGCGCGAGATGCAGAATTTTGGGATTGATTTCTATAAGATGCACAGAACGTATGTGAAGGATATAGGAAATAAATTGGGTGTGTTACATTTCAGTTGAAACAACCGACCCGAAGGTTTTGAGAAACGGTCACCCTTCGACAAGCTCAGGGCAGGCATTGGTTCAATTCAACCCTTCGACACCGTTCGCGCCGCGAGCATCGGCGGCATCAGCGAAGCAATCCAAGGAAACCAGGAACCCGATTTCTCAGAATGCAGGGACCCGGTTTCTCAGAGAAACCGGGTCCCTGGTGGCGGCGCTATCCATTGCTCTTACTTTCCAGTTTCTTCTTCAGTCCCAGCGGTCGGAGGCTGTCAGCCGGGAGGAGGCGGGAAAAACCCGAGGGGTTACGGTGAGTGAGCCAATATCAATCATGAAGAGCATCCTTGTTTTTCATGCTGGTTTCCGCGCCGTGATCGCCGCTGAGAAGATTTTCCCTTTCAGCCCCGCGGACTCGATGAGTTCGCTGGCATCGCCTTTGGGCTGGACTTTCACGTCAACAAAACCGGCCCCACCCAGTCCGTGCATGTAATCCTTCACGTCCAGCGCGCCGGCCACGCACGCGCCCCAGGCTTCCATGCTCTTCTGGATGGCCTCGGGCAACTCGCCGTTGGTAACAATATCCGAAACCGAGAGACGCCCGCCCGGTTTAAGCGCGCGGAATACTTCGCGGAAAACCTGCGGCTTGTCCGGCGAGAGGTTGATGACGCAGTTGGAGATGACCACATCCATGCTGCCATCCTCGACCGGCAGTTTTTCCAGGTAGCCCTCGCGGAACTCGACATTCGTGACGCCGAGGCGGGTCGCCGCGGCGCGGGCGCGCTCCAGCATCTCAGCGGTCATGTCCACGCCGATGACGCGTCCGGACGCGCCTACCTTTTTGGCAGCCAGGAAACAGTCCAGCCCGCCGCCGGAGCCGAGGTCTAGCACGGTTTCGCCGGGCTGAAGATCGGCCAGCGTGATCGGGTCGCCGCAGCCGAGGGTGAAGTTGGCCACCTCGCCGGGGACTGCGGTGAGCAGTTCCTCGGGGTAGAGCAGGTTTTTTCCATCGCCGCAACAGGTACTACCGCTGCGGGCGTAACCGGCGTAGCGTTCGCGCACGGCTTCGTGAATGGGAGTGACGGTTTTGGTCATGGGGCCTCCTGTCGTATAGAAGATTGTCTATCAATTTTGACTGAGAGGAACCCGGTTTCTCCGAGAAACCGGGTTCCTCATGGAATTGTATTTCTCACCGCTTCGGTCATCTCGGTCTCCGGTGCGAACTTGAACATCAGTTGACCGCAGCAGAAGGCCACTTTTTCCTGATTAAGGCTGTAAAAGGTCTGCTTGCCCTCTTCACGCGCATTGACCAGCCCGGCCTCGCGCAGGATGGCCAGGTGCGCAGTACCCTGTAAATACAAAATGCGCCCAGCGCGGGCGCATTTTTATCCAGGCGATCATCTATTCACCAGTTTCGGGCTTTTTCTTTTCAGCCACAACTTCCTTGCTCGCGCTTTTTTCTATCTTCTCGTCCTTATTTTCCGCGGTCTTGTTCGACTGCCCGGAAGGGGAATGATGGTCGGTGGAGTAAAACCCCGAACCTTTGAAGACGATCCCCACCGGCGTGTAAACTTTATGCAGGCTTTTCTTGCCACACTCTGGGCAACGTGCCAACGGCTGGTCGCTGAACTTATGCTGCTGGTCGAACTGCACGCCACAAGTACCGCAACGATATGTATAAACAGGCATACTTTCCTCAAACTTCCTTATGAAATGACAGGTGGATTATAGCGCACTCGGCTAAGGGTGGCAAGAGGTCAATTTGGATGGATTTCTCCCGTTAGACCTTCGGAAAAACACTTGACATTTCCAGATTCGTGTTATAATTAGAACATACGTTCTGATTTACCTCTTCGGCAAACAGCGATCTTATGACTTCCACCACTCTCTTTACTCTGGCTTCGCAGTCCTCCCAGGAACCCCATCCTGAACTTGCGCATCTCGGGCTATCCACCCGCGCAGCAGATTTGACCGCTCTTGAAGATGTGCCGGCGACCCTGGAATCTCTCCTGCCGGGCAGCATCCCGCAGAACTCACTCATGCTCGGCATGGCAGCGGATGGTTTGCCAGTCCTGCTCAACCTGTATGACCTGGCCCCCAGTCCTATCCTGGTGGTGGGCGATCGGGGCAGCGGCAAGACGGCGTTTTTACAACTGCTGGCGCGCAGCGTTGATTTCTCCCAGAATCCGGGTGATGTCCAGTTTGGTGTGGTGAGCAACTTTACAGATGAATGGAGCAGCCTGGATGCATCTGCCGCCAGCATGGGTATCTGGCCGGCTTTTCACAGCTCGGCCCACGGGTTTATTCACAACATGCTGACCTGGGCTGATCGTCCGCATCACGGGCGGCAGGTGCTGATCTTGCTGCTCGACGACCTGGCTTCGCTGGTAAACGCCAGTTACGAAGTCCAACAAGACTTGCGCTGGTTGCTGCTCCACGGCGCGGAGAAGCGCGTCTGGACGGTGGCGACGCTCAACACCCTGCGCGCCACGCGTCTGCGCCCCTGGCTGGGATTGTTCCGCACGCACATCTTTGGCTTCATTCAGCAGCCTGCTCTAGCCCAAACGCTCATGCGCAGCACCTACTCGGCAGGTGATGCGCAGCAAGCCGATCTGGCCTCCTTGCTCCCAGGACTGGAGTTCAGCCTGAAACAAGAGAACGGCTGGCTTCAATTCCAGATCCCGGCGATTAATTTATAGGAGATTGATATGAACGTTGGTATGCTCTGGTTTGACAACGATCCCCGCACCGCGCTGACAGTCAAAGTCGAGCGCGCTGCGGATTATTACCGGCAGAAATACGGCCACATTCCCGACCTGTGTCTTGTGAACCGAGGCATGTTAGCCGAACCTTTGCTCAAGGCGGGTAAGATCTCCGTTCGCCCAAGCCGTCTGGTGCTCCCCGGCCACCTGTGGATCGGCGTGGAAGAAAAGAACTAATTCTCCCCCACCGAAGGCCTACTCGGTCGCAACGACAAGTGCGATGGCGTGCGTCCTGCTGTGGCTCAGGCTGACCGACCAATTGGTCAGCCTGAGTTCTTTGGCGATCCTTTCTGCTCGATCGTGCAGAATGATGGCTGGCGCCTCGTATTCCCCACCGTGGATTTCTATCTCCTGCCAGGACACCGGCCCAATACCTGTCCCCAGAGCCTTCGAGACCGCCTCTTTGGCGGCAAAACGCGCGGCCAGCGATTCGGCTCTTCCAACGCAGTATTCGAGTTCAGCCGGTGTGAAGATACGCGTCAAGAAGCGCTCGCCGTGGCGGTCTACCGCCGCACGCAGGCGGTCTATTTCGATGAGGTCAATTCCAGTACGTAGAATCATTATGGCCCAGCAATCGAAATTGCCAGCCTTTCAGGATGGAAGAACTTACGCGCGGTCAGCAAAACTTCATCCGGGGTTACAGCGCGCACCAGGTCCGCAAAGCGACGGTAATAATCCAGTCCCAAGTTAAAGCGTTCGATGTTCAACAAAGCACCGGCAACCCCGGCGTTGGATTCCAACGAAAGCGGCAGGCGCCCAATAAAATTTGCCTGGCTATCTGCAAGTTCCTCCGCCGTGACCCCCTTCTCGATGAAGCGGGCAATCTCGCCGCGGATCAGGTCGGCTGCCTTTTCGAGATTTCCGGGGTTGACCCCCGCGCTGATCTCCCATGAGCCAGGGCCGACGCCGGCGTTGAGCGAGGAATAAGCGTAGTACGCCAGGCCGGATTTCTCGCGCACCACATCCCCGATGCGCCCCATCATTCCGAACTGGCCAAGCACAGAGTTGCCCAGCGAGGCGGGGAGATATTCGGGGTCTCGTCGCGCCGGGCCAGAGACCCCGATGACCAAGTCAGACTGGGATTTTCCAGCGATGGTCACGCGACGGGTGAGGGTCTCTTTCATGGGCGTCAGGGGCGGTAAAGACGGAGAATCTGGCTGCCCGCCATTATTCCAATCACCCAGCACGCGCTGCGCCTGATCCATGGCTTCCTGCGGTTCGATCGCGCCGACGATGGCAATGACCATGCCGCGCGGCCCGTAATACTGGCGATGGAAATCTACCAGGTCCTGGCGGCGGATGGCCTGGATCGTCTCCGGGAAGCCGTCTTCCGGGCGGCCGTAGGGGTGACCGGCGAAGAGGATCTGGTCGAAGGTCAGGGCGGCCATGTCGGCCGTATCCTGGGCGCGGATGGCCAGCCCGGTCAGCAATTGGGCGCGCAGCTTCTCGACCTGCTCAGATGGGAAGGCCGGCTGGCGGACGACTTCGGCCAGGGTGTTGAGCAGCAGGGGCAGGTCTTCGGCCAGGGAGCGGCCGCTGAAGCCGGCGGTGTGCGCTCCAGCACTGAAAGACAGGCTCGCCCCGCAAGATTCAAGCGCATTGTAGATTTGCTGGAAGTCCCGCAGCGTGCTGCCACGCATCAGCGCCGAGGCGGTAAAATCAGCCAGCCCGAGTTTCTCGTCCGTGTCGAAGAGACTGCCAGATTGGATGTAGCCGCTGATCACGACCGACGGGCTGTTGAAGTTGGCCCGGGTGAGGAGAATTGTCCCATTGGGGAGCGGCGCACGGTAGATGTCTTCGGGGCCGGGCAGGGATGAGTGATGAGTGATGCGTGATGCGTGAACCGTGATGCGTGATACGTTATTACGTTTTACGTTTTTCGTTTTACTCATTCCGTTTTGCGTTTTACTCATGCCCCACCTCCGCTCCGGTCGGGATGTAGGTTCCAACGATCCGGTTCTGCGGTCGAAGGAACTTTTGTGCGGCGCGCTGCACCTCAGCCGGTGTGACAGCCGCCAGCTTGTCCAGGTAATCGAGGAACCAATCGTAAGAGGCGAACATCTCGGCATGACCCAGCCAGAAAGCCTGATTGGTGATGTTCTCGCTACCGTAGGCGAACAAGGCGCGCGCCTGTTTGATGGCGCGGGCGACCTCGGCAGCCGGGACGAGCCCATCCTGAACGCGTTTGATCTCGTCGTCGAAAGCCGATAAGACTTCCTCGGCTTTCTTCTGCGGGTCTGCCCCCGAACTACCGGGGTGGACAGTGATCATGACGGTGTACAAGAATGGGTCAATGGTTGTGGCGGCGCTGCCGCCGATGGCTACGGCCAGTTCCTTCTCTACCAGGGCGCGGTAGAGGCGCGAGGTCTTGTTGGAGACGCCCCCGCCGCCGAACATGTTCAGGCTGCTTGGGCCGGTCAGAAGGCTATCCAGGACGGTCAGCGGGAAGAAATCCGGGTCGCAGCCGGATGGGGCGTGGTAGCAAACCTCGATATAGGTTGTCTCGCCAGGCCCTTCGACAGCAAGACGGTGTTCACCGTTTTGCGGCGGCTCGGGGCGATCCAGGCGGGGGGGTGTTGCTCCAGCCGGGATCGGTTCAAAAAGCTCGCGGATTCGTTTGAGCATCCTCTCGGTTTCGAAGTCACCGGCCAGAGCCATGACTGCGTTGTTGGGCAGGTAGTAGCTGCGGTAATGCTGGTAGAGATCATCACGGTTTATCGTCTTCAGGTCAACCAAGTCTCCGATGATTTCATGGTGATAAGGATGGACGCGAAAGGCAGCCGCCTGTACGGCTTCGCCGAGCAGGAAGAGCGGTTCATTCTGACTGCCTTCGCGTTCGGAGATGATCACATTCCGTTCGGAGGCCACTTCCTCAGGGTCGAAGACGCTGTTGACCATCCGGTCGGCCTCGAGGCGCAATGCCAGGTCAATCTTATCGCCCGGCATGGTCTCGAAATATGTCGTCCAGTCCATAAAGGTGAAGGCATTCCACACCCCCCCCTCGCGGGAGATGGCTTTATCCAAAATGGAAGCCGGGAACTGGGGCGTCCCCTTGAACTGCATGTGTTCGACCCAATGGGATATTCCGGTGTGACCGGAGGCTTCATCCCTGGAGCCGGCGCGGTACCAGACCCAACTGCTGGTGATGGGTGCGGTGTGGATCTCTTTCAAAAGAACTTGTAAACCGTTGGCAAGCGTGGTTTGTTGAATAGGGTCGGGCATAAAACCTCCAAAGGCGGCTATTGTATCAGATTAAAATATAGCATAAAGTTGCAAAATACGCACCGAACTTTTGTACTTGCCTGACAGGTTTTATACGACTATAATCTATGCCGCATGACTTGTCCTGAGCCTGTCGAAGGAAAGGCCAGCACCGGTCTGGTGGGCGTAGCCCGAAAAGATGGTGAGAGCGCTGCACAGGCAATTCTTCAATTCCTGCAAGCTCAACCGGCGATGCGGGACGTGGAAAACGTCTTCGAGAAGTTTGCCCAGCGGCTGGAGGAGACGCATGTACATGTGATCTCGAAGAATCGGCTGGCTCGGTTGGAAGAGGCCGAACGCGCCGAAAGCCAAAAACGTGGTGGAGAAGCATTCAAATTCTCCACGAACGAAGATATGTTCACGGCAATGGGGTTTTGATAAAGTGGACTAAAGCGCCCCGGCGGGGTGGCTAACTCAGGATGAGATATATTCCCTCAGGCTATGTTCTACCGCGTACGCGGCGGCTTCGGCGCGGTTACTCACCCCAAGTTTGGAGAGAATGCTGCTGACGTAATTGCGCACCGTACCCTCCCCCAGGAAGAGATTTTTGGCGATCTCCCGGTTGGTCTTGCCTTCGGAGACCAGGAGCAGTACGTGTTTTTCCTGCTGGCTGAGATGCGCGAAGGCAGAGGCCTCTTCCTCTCTCACTGCCCGGCGCACTTCCTGAAAGACGCGCTGCGTAACGGCCGGGTCGAGCAAAGCCTCGCCGCGGCCGACGGCCTCGATGGCCCGCACCAGATCCTCACCGCCAATCTGCTTCAAGACATAACCAGATGCACCGGCGCGAATGGACGAAAATAACATTTCGTCCTCGGCATACGAGGTCAACATGATGACTTTCGTATCCGGGAAGCGGCGGGTGATCTCCTCGCAGGCTTCGATCCCAGAAGAACCGGGCAGGCGGATATCCATCACCACCACATCTGGCTGCGTATTGCTGACCATTTCGAGGGCTTCGCGGGCCGTGGCGGTTTCAGCGACCACGTCGAATTGCGGATGGCGTTCGAGCAGGGCTTTTAATCCCAGCCGGACTACTTCATGATCATCTACTAGAAGAATGCGTTGCTTGGTCATGCGGGACACTACCTCTCTGCTGAGAGTATATTCGAGAGTGGCTTGTCTGGCAAGGACAGAAAAACGGCCTTTATTCTTGTTCCCGGCGGAAATCCACGAAGCGATATCCTACGCCGCGTTCGGTCAGGATATATTTCGGGTTGGCTGGGTCCTGCTCCAATTTCTGGCGCAGATAGTTAATGTATAAGCGGACGTAGTGCGGCTCTTCGCGATATTCGTAGCCCCAGACTTTCGTCAGCATCTGGTCGTGTGAGATCACCCAACCTGCGTTTTGCACCAGATGGAAGAGCATGCGGTATTCTGTGGGGCGTAATTTGACGATTTTGCCTTCCAGCCAGATTTCACGCCGGTCGAAATCCATCTTCAGACGCTCGTCCACCTGGATCAGACCGTGCATGCTGCCAGCGAGGACCTCGCTGCGCCGCAGGACAGCCTTGACGCGGCTGCCCATTTCGCGCGGGCTGAATGGCTTGGTGATGTAATCGTCCGCGCCCAATTCCAGGCCGCGCACGCGGTCATCTTCCTCGCCTTTGGCGGTCAGCATGATGACCGGAACGTTGCTGGTCTCGCGGATCATTTGCAGCACTTCGAATCCATCCAGGTCTGGCATCATGACATCCAATAGGATGAGATCGGGCGTGGCGTCCCGCAGACGTTGAAGGGCTTGTTTGCCATTAAAAGCCTCGGCGACGACAAAGCCATCGTGTTCCAGGTTCAGACGGATGAAGCGCACCATGCGCTCCTCGTCGTCAACGACCAGGATCTTGCGCCGTTTGAGTGTTTCGTCATTCATGGATTTATTCCCTTACAAAACCTATAATTTCCTCTTCCACCTGGCTGGGCAGGACTTCGATGAAAGAAATCTGGCTGACCGGCCAGATGATGGTCACGACGCTGTTTTGCAGGTAGTGGACATCCTTGCCGTCCCGCCGTCGGGGGCTATGGATTGTGACTAACGTGTCAGTGGGGCTGGGCAGTTCGTCTACCTCGCCGACAATGGGGTCTTCGTTCGAAATGTGGACAATGACTGTTTGAGCCATATGCACCGCCTTACTTTTCGTCCGGGCTAAAAAGAATTTGGATTTTCAACTTGCCCAGGTGGATGGTATCTCCATGCGAGAGAACATGCTCGATCTGTGGCGAAAGACGGTTCCCGTTCACGTATGTGCCGTTGGATGATCCCAAGTCCATAATCACGATCTTGTTTTTGACCCGTCTCAATACTGCGTGAAGGCGTGAAACGCCCTTATCATAGGCTTTGTAGGGCGTCAGGTCAATATCCGGCATGATCGGCTGCCCCTCGGAGACTCTTCCCAGGGAGAACTCCATCCGCTCTGCCAGGGGTAGGATTTGCCCGCTCTCAAGGAGGTGCAATATAATGCGCGCTTCCCCGGCACTACCGGTAGATGGAGCAGGTTTTGAACCGGTTTTTTGTTTGCTAGTTGTCGAGCTTGTCGAGACATTCGAGCTGATAGTGACCATGGGGTCTTTCTGCCGAAGGCCTGACGGCATGGCGGAACTCACGGCAGCCATCAATTGTGCCCCACACTGGCTGCAAAACAATGCTCCAGAAAAGTCTTTGTGCTGGCAATTCGGGCAAATAATCATGCTGGACTTTCCTTCTGCCCAGGTAAGAGCAGGGCGCGGGTACCGTATTTGATCTGTTTCTTGCCCTCTTCGGTGAACTCGTACTTGCGTTGGATGTTTTCGGCTTCCAAAAGGGCGGTGCGCGCCAAGCCTCGCTCACCTTGCTCGATCAGGTGAATCGCCAGTCGCTGCAAACGTTGGGAGGCTTTGGTATAATCCCCGGCCGCGACCTCCAGACAAGCCTGTTCCTGGAGGCGATAAAGGGTTAGATGAGAAAGCGCTTGCAGGATTTCTTCTGGGGGTGTTTGTAATCCGGATGAATTGGACACTGGTCGTACCAGATTGATCCGAATGGGAGGCAGGGAGTAGGGCTGCGTCGGGACTGAGGCCTTTAATTCCCCCTCGAGCAAGGACACAATCTCGGTTTGGTCGCCGGGAGGTTGGAGGATCAACTCCATGAGTATTTTCAGGTCACTATCTTTCAGGATCGGGCCGAGGCGCAGCGGGCTTTCGACGGGCAGAAGCCCGGCCTCCGGTTGCAGCCGGAAGGCGTAGCGCAGGTCCACCCCCTCACTGAGTTTGAATTCCAGGGTGCTTTCTTTGGCGTAGACCTGCGACAGGTTGTTGAATTTCTCGAGCAGGATGTGCTGGATATCCTGTGGCCGCGAAACGTAAAGGCTGCTGCCACCCGTGAGACTGGCGAGTTTATCCAAAAAATCATCGTTCCATTCATTCCCAATACCCAATCCACTGATGCCGATGCCATCCTCGGCGGCTTTTCTTGCCAGCTCCAGGCACCGCTCTTCATCGCCGTAGGTGCGTCCGTCAGTAAGCAGGATGATATGGTTGACCTGCCGAGTAGGTGCTGCGCAGGATTCTTTTAGCCCTCGGAGCACCTCGTTGTATCCGCTTTCTAATCCCTGGAAGATTTCAGTCCCGCCAGAGGTCTGGAGCATTTGGATGCGAGCTTCCAGCTTTTTCAGCTCGATATTTTCTGTGGCCGGGATGATGGTCTCGGCCCGGTCGCTGAAGGTCACGATCGAAAGGGTGTCTTCGGGACGCAAGCGCCGGAGCAACTGGATGGCGGTGGCTTTGACGACATCCATGCTCTTGCCGCGCATGGATGTCGAGCGGTCCAAGACCAGACACAGGTTGAGCGGCGGCGCCGAAGGACTACTTTCATCAACCGCGGCTGAATACTCGAGCAGGACGTAAATCAGTTGCGGCTCGCGTGTCCGTGTCACCTCTTGCCGGCTGTAGAGTATATTTTGCCGGATCAGATCGCCTTCGGCCGGCTCGGGCGGAAGTGAGGCGTCGTATTTGGCGCGCTTCTTGAGGTCCGCGAGAACCTGGTACGCCTCCTGGATCTCGAGGAAGAGTTCATAATCCCGCGCGGAATCCGTTTTATCTGGGTGAAGGCGGCGAGCGGCGTCATAATATGCCCGCCGAATCTCTTCAGATGAGGCATCCCGTCGCAGGCTGAGAAGAGCATAGTGGTCCGATTTCTTGGACATCCTAACCAAATAATTGAACCAAAACCGCGCTGATATTATCTGGCCCGCCGGCTGCGTTTGCCGCCGCGATCAGATTTTGGCACGCCGCTTGGAGATTGGGCGATTCGCTAACCATCTGGTAAATATCCTCTTCCGGCAAAACCCCCCACAGGCCATCGCTGCAAAGCAGGATGTATCCGGGTTGCGGGAACGGAGCGGTGAAAATATCCGGCTCGAGCATCTCTCCCTGACCCAGTGCCCGGTACAGGACATTGCGCTGGGGATGGACGCTGGCCTCCTGCGCGGTTATCTGGCCGAGTTCCTCCAGACGCCTGACGAGCGAGTGGTCGCGGGTGAGAGCCTCAATCCGCTTATCGGGACGGAGGAGATAAGCGCGGCTGTCGCCGATGTGGGCAAAGGTCACTTGCTTGCCGAGAACAAGGGCGGCGGTGAGTGTGGTGCCGCCGCCCGGCGCGGCCTGACGCACGGCGCGCTGTGTTTCGTCAAAAGCCATCCGCATGAGTTCCTGGAGCGACTCGTCCATCGCTTCGGATGGGTCGAGGATGGATGGAAGGAGTTTCCGCAGGACAATCCCGGCTATTGTGCGCACGGCCAAAGTACTGGCAACCTCACCGTGCTGGTGCCCACCCATCCCATCCGCAATGATATACAGGCCGAGCGGAACATTGTTGGTTTCACTACCAATCGTAATAGTGAACGAAAACAGGCTATCTTCATTATGGTCGCGTTGTTTCCCAACCGAATAACCGCAGCCGGCGCTCAATTGTTGCGGCTGATAATTTAAGCCCTTGGCCAGGGCAGCCTGGAATTGCTGATCTAGGAGTGGAGCAGTGCTCACGTTAGCCAATGAAGATTTTGACTCTTTTGAGCGTTTCTTACTTCTACGCAGCATATCTGGTATCTTCACTTGAGGTCTCCTTGATTCTTGGACCCGCTCAAGCTAACAGAGCATATACAAAGTGGTCCGCAGAACCCACATAGACGATGTCATTATAGACCAAAGGAGCGCTGGTGATGGAGCCCTGGGTGGTATATTTCCAGCGCAAACGGCCTGTACGGTATTCCAGGCAATAAAGAATTCCATCTGCGGTACCGCAGTAGAGCGAATCTTTGTAGACGACCGGCGATCCGCTGACCTGGTGTTCGGTGCGGAAACGCCAGATTTCCTTGGAAGTACGCGCCTCGATGGCATAGATAAAGCCATCCGCAGATCCGGTGAAAACCAGCCCCTCGGTTAGATAAGGGGAGACGATGGAGCCTTTCCCCATGCGGAAGCGCCAGATGACCCAGCCGGCGCGCGCATCCACTGCATAAAAGCTGCTATCCAGCGAGCCGAAATAGACGACGCCTTCTTCCACCCAGGGAGAGGAGGTGACGGCCAGTTTTGCCTTGAAGCGCCACTTCAGTTCACCCCCAAAATCTACGCAATAGAATTCTCCGCTCTCGCAGCCGGCAAATACGGCATCCTGGGTCACGAAGGGCGTGGAGCGGATTGGCGCAACAGTCTCGAAGCGCCAGGAGGCCCGGCCGGTCATCACATTCACCGCATGAATACGGGCATCGTCTGAGCCGAAGAAGACGTGGCCTTCAGCGATGCGCGGCGAAGAACGCACAGGCGCCTCAGTATAATAGGTCCACACCACTTTCCCGGAACGCGCGCTGACGACGTGCAGGCGATAGTCTTCCGAGCCGAAGTAGATATTATTTTCATAAGCAGCCGGACGGGTGACCACCCCGCCGTCGGTAGCGTATTTCCATTGGAATTCACCGCTGGCTGCATTCAGGGCATAGAGATTATGGTCATAGCAGCCAACGTAGATCACCCCGTTGTGATGGACTGGCGTGCTGCGGATTTCATCTTCGCACTGGAAGGTCCAGAGAGGCTTTAGACCGCTGGACGGAATTGAGGCGGTCGTCCCGGCGATGCGGTTGAGCACGCCTGTCTTGCGCCCGGCGGTCAGCAAGGCCTCCTTCATCGCGTCGGCGCTCGGGTAGCGGTCTTCCGGGCTGTATTGCAGGGCAGTATTGATGACGGCTTCCAGTTCCGCGGATATGGCCGGGTTGATCTTGCGCACCGGTCGTTCAGAGAAGGAGAAAGGCGGTTCCAGGCGCGGGTCGCGGCGGGTGAGGGCATGGTGCAGCGTGGCGCCCAAGGCGTAAATATCCGCCAGCGGCGTCGCCTCGCCGCGATATTGTTCGGGTGGAGAATATCCCTCCGTGCCGATCATCGTCCCTTTTTGCCCCGTCTGGAAGGGTTTGGCGATGCCAAAGTCCACCAGCACAATGTGCTGGGACTGGTTGATCATCACGTTGGATGGCTTCATATCGCGGAAGATGATCGCATCCGGCTTGTGGCTATGCAGGAAACTGAGCACGTCGCACAACTCGATTGCCCAAAGCAGCACTTGCTCTTCGAGCAGGTATCCCTCCGTTTGCTCGATGATCGCCTCGAGGTCTTTCCCATTGATAAATTCCAGCACCAAATATGAGCGCTCCCCCTCGGAAAAATAGTCATAAATTCTAGGAATAGAAGTATGGTTCAGGGTGGCCAGGATATTGGCCTCGCGCTCGAAGTTCTGGATGATCGTCTTGCGGATCAGCGGATCGGAGGCGCTGTTGATCATTTCTTTGACGGCAACCAACTTGACCACGTTCGGGAAGTGAAGGTCGCGGGCGCGATAAACCGAGCCCATGCCACCAACCCCGATCACCTCTTGGATCACGTAGCGGTTAACGAGCGTAACCCCGGTCAGAACTCGTTGACCCGGTGTTTCGCCGCTGGCGTCTTCTTTGAGTGGATCGGTGATATTCCTCGTGTTGTCCAGACCGGCCTCCTTGTGCGCACAGAACTTGTCTGAATTATAGCCACCAAAGAAGGAAATAGCAACCTATATAACCTTGCAGAGATGTCAGCTTTAAGGCAAAATACAATCCGGAGGGTCGCAATGAAGATATTGGCAGTCAGTGACCAGATTGATGAACGCATCTACACCCCGCAGGTCAAGGAGCGTTTCGGTGAGGTGGATCTCGTCATCGGCTGCGGCGATCTGGCCTACGAGTATCTTGAGTTCCTGGTTTCGGCGCTGAATAAACCCTTGGTGTACGTTCCCGGAAATCATGACCCTCATTATCAGCCCGGCTTGCCTGATTCGCGGGCGGAGGGCTGTCTCTTTTTGGACCAGCGGGTGAGGTGTGTGAAAGGCCTGGTTATCGCCGGGATGGGAGGCAGCATCCGCTATCATCCAACCCGGATCAACCAGTATACGCAGGCGCAGATGTATTTGCGAATGATGAAGATCGCGCCAGCGCTGCTCTGGCGGCAGCTTCGGTATGGCCGCGCGCTGGACATTCTGATTGCCCATTCCCCGCCGCGCGGCATCCACGACGAAGACGACCGGGCGCACATCGGGTTCTCGGCGTTTACGGATTTCATCCGCATTTTCAAGCCGCGCTATTTCCTGCACGGGCATACCTTGCCGATGGGCAACCTGTCGCCGCGGGTAACACGGGTGGGTGCGACGACGGTTATCAATGTGTATTCCTATCATCTCATCGAGGTGGAACCGTAACGCGGAATTCATTCCGCAACCAAATGGCGATATCGCGAAGCATATCGCGCTACCGAGTAGGTGCTGCGCACAAAATCTTCGTGGTCACTGAGCCTGCCGAAGTGCGATTGGGATAGTTTTTCAAGAGTAATTCTATAATGAGCGATGAACTGGCTTTCCGCGTAAAAGATGATTTTTCCCGCGCCCGCTTCAAGGCCTTCTTGAATGGCGTCCAAGCCGCCCTCACCGGCCAGCCGGGCACCTTGCTCTCTTATGATCAGGTCAAGGAGAAGCTGCGCATCGGTGGGCCGGTCTATCGCGGCGTCCGGGTTGTGGAGGTCAAAAGAATCGTTGGCAGCCTGAACCGCTACCAGCAATTTGACCGGGCTTTCCTGCCGAAAAGGAGCGATAGCGCCGATCGCTGGCAACGCATTGACCGCGCGTTTTATGAAGATATCAGCCTGCCGCCGGTAGTGCTTTACAAGGTTGGCGAGGTCTACTTCGTGGTAGACGGTCACCATCGCGTCTCGGTCGCCCGCGAGCAGGGGCAGGATTTCATAGACGCCGAGGTACGTGAGTGCCTGACTAAAATCAACATCACACCCGACCTCCGCCCGGAAGACCTGGAAATCCTGGGCGAGAAGGTGAACTTCCTTGAACGCACCAACCTCGACCGCATCTGCCCGCAGGCGAACATCAAATTGACCATCCCGGATGGTTTCAGTCGGATTCTCGAGCATATCGCCGTGCACCGTTATTTTATGGGGCTGGATTTGAAGCGGGATGTCTCTGAAGAAGAAGCGGTGGCGCACTGGTACGAGGCGGTCTACCTGCCCATTATCAACGTCATTCGCGAAAGCGACATTCTTGAAGAATTCCCCGGCAAAACCGAGGGCGACCTGTACCTGTGGGTGCTCGACAACCAGCGTTATCTTTCCAGTACAGGCCGCGACTTGCAACCGCCGGATGAAGCCGCCCGCGAATTCGTGCAAGGCGTGGAATAATGAATCCCCTGCCCAATCATCCCCTGGCTGGCGTTTACGCCGCAGCCCTCACCCCGCTCGAAGCCGATTACGCGCCAGACCTGGCAGCGGTCGCGCCGTTTCTGACCTTTCTCGCCAACCACGGCTGTCACGGCGCGCTCCTCTTGGGGACGACGGGCGAGGGGCCTTCGTTTTCTACTGCCGAACGCGAGGACATCTTCCACTCCGCTCTGGCAGTCCACGAAACGCACCCGGACTTCCGCCTGCTGGCCGGTACTGGGACTCCCAGCCTGGTTGAGACGGTCCACCTGACGCGGGCCGCCTTCGACCTGCGCTTCGACGGCGTCGTCGTCCTGCCGCCATATTACTTCCGCAAGGTCAGTGACGCAGGCCTCTTCGCCTTTTTCAGCGAGGTCATTCGGCGGGCGGTTCCGGCGGATGGCTTTCTATTGGGTTATCACATCCCCTCGCTGACGGGCGTCGGCTTTTCGCTTGAGTTGCTGGCGCGCTTGAAAGAGGCCTTTCCAGGTCAGTTTGCCGGCATCAAGGATTCCTCTCACGAGGCCGGGTTTGCCCGCGCCCTCGGCTCTCGCTTTGGCGCCGACCTGCTGGCGTTGACCGGCACGGACTCTTTCTTCCAATTGGCGCTGGAATCCGGCGCGCAGGGCTGCATCACCGCCGCGGCCAATTTGATCTCGCCTGACCTGCGCTCGCTTTGGGATGCCTGGCAGAGGGGCGAAGATATTGCCCCATTGCAAGCCCGGGTAACGGCTGCCCGGCATGTGCTTGAGCGTTACATGCCCTTCCCGCCCATCTTGAAGGCTTTGCTCGCACGTCAGCACGGCTTCCCGCGCTGGCCGGTCCGCCCGCCGCTGGTGGATGTGACGAAGGAAGTGGAAGAGCAGGCACTAATCGGTGGCGCTTTACCGTTATA
>JASEHI010000043.1 GCA_030018695.1 Anaerolineales bacterium | reverse complement strand
CTCAGCAAAACCTTCGGGACGTTCTTACTTCAACTCATTTGAAACACACCCAAATAGAAAGCGCTTAACGCTCATCCAAACCGGAACAAATGCGGTATCATTACGTCTTGGGATGTTAAGGAGACCCAATATGAAAAAATTTCTATACACACTTACCCTGATAATCTTTCTGACGACCGCCTGTGGCTCGACCGCGCCGGTCGCCACGCCGACTTTGGCTGAACCGACCCTGCCAGCCGCGACGCCCACACCGCGCCCGCCGACGCTTGCTCCCACGCCGACGCCGAGTTACCCGCCCGAAGGCTACGGACCGTCGAACTTCCCGGCAGACGTGGACCCGCTCACCGGCCTGAAGGTCGCCGACCCGGCCTTGCTGGAGCGGCGCCCGCTGGCGGTCAAGATTTCCAACCTGCCGCGTTACGTTCGCCCGCAGTGGGGATTATCACTGGCCGATCTGGTCTATGAATACTATACTGAGGAAGGCACCACGCGGTTCACAGCGGTATTCTACGGTCAGGATGCCGAAGTGGTCGGCCCGATCCGCTCGGCGCGCTTTTTTGACGCCAATATCATCCGCGGCTACAAGGCGGTATTTGCTTTCGGTTCGGCCTACGAAAAGGTGTGGCAGCGGCTCTTCAACGCGGAATATGCTGACCGCCTGGTGGTTGAGTCACCTTCTTCGCCCCTCCGCCGTTACGATCCGGGTGGCTACAATCATCTGGTGGTGGACACAGCCGAGTTGAGCGCCTATATCACGAAAAAAGGCATCCCGAATGGACGCCAAAACCTGGATGGCATGTTCTTCCAGTTGCAGCCGCCCGCCGGAGGCCAGCCAGCCGAACATGCCTATGTTCGTTATTCGGGCGCAATTTATAATCGTTGGGATTACGACGCGCCGAGCGGCAAATACCTGCGTTTCTCGGAATCCGAGAATGATGTCAACAACGGCCCGAATGAGAAGTACGCGCAGCTCACCGACCGGCTTACCGGCCAACCGATCGCTTTCGATAACGTGGTGGTCTTGCTCGTAACTCACGAATATTACAATCGCAACCCGGAGGTGGTGGACATACTCTTCAGCGGCTCCGGGGCGGCCTACGCCTTCCGCAATGGACAGGTTTACCAGGTCCAATGGCAGCGACAGGCAGCCGATGCGGTTGTCTCGCTGACCTACGAGGACGGCAAGCCGTTCCCGTTCAAGCCAGGCACGACCTGGTTCGAGGTGATGGGTATCAATTCGCAGCTCAAGCCGGACGATCAAGGTTGGCGCTTCACTTTCTGGATGCCGTAATATTTTTGAGGAGATGACGATGAAACGCATTGCTGTGTTGACTGGCGGGGGCGATGCTCCCGGCCTGAACGCGGTCATCCGGGCGGTGGTCAAGACCGCCATTAACGTCTACGGCTGCGAAGTGCTTGGGATCATAGATGGATACGATGGCTTCCTGGCTACCGGCGGAGTCGTTCCCCTTGGGCTGGTCGAGGTGCGCGGCATTTTGCCGCGCGGCGGGACGATCCTGGGGGCGGCCAACCGCGGCAATCCATTTGCCCGCAAAGTGATTCGCGACGGCCAGGAAGTGGTCATTGACGTTTCGGACAAGGTCGTGGAGGCGATCAATGACCTGCATCTGGACGCGTTGATCGTCATCGGCGGGGACGGGACGCTGCACATCTCGATGGAATTGTTTGAAAAAGGCGTACCGGTCATCGGCGTGCCAAAGACGATTGATAACGATATCGGCGGGACGGAAGTGACCTTTGGCTTTGATACTGCCCTGATGATCGCCACCGAAGCCCTCGACCGGTTACACACCACCGCCGAAGCGCATCACCGCGTGATGGTGCTGGAATTGATGGGGCGGGATGCAGGCTTCATCGCCCTGCACGCCGGGGTTGCAGGCGGCGCGGATGTCATCCTGATCCCGGAGATACCATTCAAATTCGAGGCGGTTGCGAAAAAGGTTCGCAATCGCAGGACACGCGGCTCGCTTTTCAGCATTATCGCGGTTTCGGAAGGGGCCAGACCGTTGGACGGTGAACAAGTCTATTCGCGCTCAGGTGACGCGATCTACGTGCCACGCCTGGGCGGTATCGGCCAAAAGGTGTGCGAGTACGTGGAGAAAGAAACCGGCTCGGAGGCGCGCGTCACCGTGCTGGGGCATGTCCAGCGCGGCGGATCCCCGACCGTCTTCGACCGCTGGCTGGCGACGCGTTACGGCGCGGCAGCGGTCAGGGCGGCCGCAGAAGGCAAATTCGGCCACATGGTTGCATTACGGAATGGGCAGGTGATTGATATTCCCCTCCAGGAAGCCCTGGCCGTCCCCAAGCGTGTTAACCTGAACGGCGACGCCATGCTCACCGCGCGCGGGCTGGGGATTTCATTTGGGGACGAGTGAGGGCTTAAACGCGGAAGACCGCCCGAAAGGGCGGCCTTCCTGGGCGCGCTACGGCATCTCTATCGCAGAGCGAGGAGGGATGCCGCAGCGCTTCGTCTCGTACTACTATCCATTTTGGGCATCACCTCCTCTTCTATAAGGATGGCAGATTCAGGCCGGCTTTCGGCGTTGAGAGCAGTATCGCATAAAAATATACGGGTGTCAATAGCAAAAAGCCGATATCAACCGTACTACGCCTTGATCATCGTCAGCAGCATCTTGAATTTCCTGGTTGCCTTGACGGCATGAGGCTGGTTGGCGGGCATGATGATCGCCTCGCCGGTTTTCAGGTCAAAGGGCTGGCCGGAGATTTTGATCTCGGCTTCGCCATCCAACACGTGGACGAGGGCGTCGAACGGGGCAGTATGCTCGCTCAGTTCCTGGCCGGCGTCGAAGGCGAACAGGGTCACGTTGCCGGCCTCGGCTTTGAGGATGACCCGGCTGACGATGGCGCCGTCTTGGTAGTTGGTCAGATCGGCGAGGGATAGGATTTGGGCAGTGGGGGTGGTGGACATAAAAGCTCCTTATTCTTGTGTCATTGCGAGCGAAGGTCGAGTAGCGAAGCGTATCGAGACCGAGCGAAGCAATTTCCGCGCGGTCGAGGGGGTTGCTTCGTCGCCCCTCGACTACGCTTCGCTCCGCTCGAGGCTCCTCGCAACGACATACGCTAACGAATCTCATATTGATACGCGGCCAGTTCACGCGTGAAGCGTGTCGTGCCGCTGACGACCAGAATGGCCTCCTCGCCGCTGCCGAGATGGAAGGGAATGTCGGCGGTCTGGTCGGGATGGATGGGGATGATCGTCACGCGCGTGCCGTTATTCCCCTTCACGATCAGCGCCAGGCGAAAAGTCTGCGGCAGGCTGTTCTGGATGCGGACGAAACCGGCCGCCTGCCAGCCGCCGTCATCCGCCTCGAAATCGGCCCGGTATCCGATTTCAGGAATGACGAGGTCATCCAACAGAAAACCCTCGCCGTTGACTGCCGCGTCGGTGACGTACTCGAAGCGCAGCGAGACTTTCTGACCCGCAAACTGCGAGAGGTCAACCGATTCCTGCATCCACCCGCCGCTGATGCCGTTATAACCCCACCCAAATGAATTGCCGGATGGGTCTTCCGCCGTGCCGGAGGGTGTGACGAGTATCTGCCAGTGCTCGCCGTCGCGGGAGGCCTCGAGGTAGAGATAGTCGTAATCTTCTTCGAGATCGTACCAGGTCCGGTAGGTGAACGTGATTGGGCCTGAGATGCCGGTGAAATCGAACGAGCGGGTCAACGTCATGTTCGATTCGTCGCCCTTGTTCGACCAGAAAGCGTAGGCGCCGGAATAAGGATCAACAGGCAGCAGCCGGGTGACGGTGGAGCCGGCGAAGTGTAAAGTGTAATCGCCAGCGCAGGTGACGCGGATATAATCCACACCGTATTGATGGACGCCCCGTTCCGCCGGCCGGGAGGGACAGTTTTCGACACTTTCGGTATAACTGGCCTGGGGCGCGTTGGTGTAGTTGTGATAGACATAGCGGCCATCCGCGGCGCGGTCATCCTGAAGATAATTGGCAATTGTCCAGTCCACGAAAAAGTCATCCGCCGTGATCAGTTGGCCGCTGTGCGCATCGGCGGCGTTGATCTGGCGCAGCACGTTATCCACGCTTTCCAGGCCGTTCTCCGCGTCGCGGACCAGAGCCTGGGTCGCCTCTGCGCCGAAGCGATCCAGGAAATAGGTCGTGAACAGGAATCCAGCGCCGTAATGCGGCGTTGTGGCATCCTGGTCGTTGGGCCAGTCGTTCAATTGCAGGTCGGGGTTGGAGATATATGCCCAGTCGAAGCCGCCCACATCATAGTCATTGAGAAAGGCCGCCAGTTCGGAAAAGCCCTCGTTCAGCCAGGAGGTCTCGTTGCGGTCCTGGTACCAGTGGATCATGTGTTGGAATTCGTGCGCCAGGACGCCGTAGGTAAACTCCTCGCTCAGTTGGATGGTATCGGCATTGAGCAGGAACATCTCGTGGGCGTTGGAGTATTCATGCGCCAGGGGGTGATACTCATCCGCGGATGAAAAATAACCTGCAATGTTAGCGCCCAATCCCCTGGCATAGAGGATGTAGATATGCGCGTCGCCATCCACCCCGGGCGTCCACTCTGATCCGAAGAAGGCGCGGACGGTGGGATAGATCTTCATCTCGAAAGCCTCGGCCAGGGCCTGCAGCTCGGCCGGCTTGAATTTAACCCTCTCCTCCACCCAGAAATAAACATGGGCGGTGACGTAGACCAGTTTGCCCCTGACCTGAAAATGCGCGTTGGTATCCGAGTTGACTACCCAGAAAACATCCTGCTCGCCCACCTGACGCGGCGCGGCCGGCGGATTCAGCGTCAGTGGGATATTGCATTTGCCCTCCAGCCGGCAGGCCAGGTCTGGAAGATTGTTTTCGGGGACGTGGGTTTGTTCCAGTAAAGTGAGTGTATCGGTCGGGATCGTTTCCAGCGGCGGGCGGGTGACGACCACCGTCGGTGTTGGGACTGGGGTATCGGAGAAGAAAGGCGTCAGGTAGGGCAGCGGCGAGTTACGGATGCCCATTTCATAAAGAGCAACACTGCCGGCGCCAATAACAATGAGGCAGCAGCAACAGAGGAGAAATAGCAGCACAAGAATAACGGTAAGGGCAACAGGGCTTTTCACTTATACAACCTCAGGATATTTGGTTTTTAACAATTCCCCGCATTATAACAGCCAGGCGGCAATCTTCCTGCCGCTCTTTGCTTGTCGTTGTGTAAAAAGTGACAGCCACTTGAATGCGTAACCCAAGTGACTGTCACTCTTTTTCGATGTAATCTATTGACTTACAAGAACGTCTCCATCAATTCTCCCACTTCAGCCATATTGAACACCGGGCCATCCACGCAAATCAGTTTCGCGCCCAGGTTGCAGCGCCCGCACTTGCCCATTCCACAGTGCATGCGCGCTTCCAGCGTGACGTAGTTATTTTTCGCGGCAAAGCCCATCTTTTCCAGCAAGCGGGTCACGTAGTAGATCATGATCGGCGGGCCGCAGGTGATGGTGACGGCATTCTCCGGCGAGGGGGCCACCTTTTCGAGCAATTGGGTGATCAAGCCTACATTGCGATCCCATTTCTCATCCGCCTGGTCCACCGTCAGGTGCAGGTTGGTATCCGGCGCGGCGCGCCACTCGTCGTACTCGTCGGTGAAGACCAGCATGGAGGGGTTGCGGGCGGCCCAAAGGATGGTCAGGCGACCGTAATCGGCGCGCTTATCCAGCACGCTCTGGATGACGGGACGCAGCGGCGCGCCGCCGATCCCGCCGCCCAGGACGATTATATTCTTGCCCTTGAACTGGTGCATGGGGAACCAGTTGCCCAACGGGCCGCGCACGCCAACCATATCCCCCTCGCCCAGCTCGTGCAGGCCGGTCGTCACCGAGCCGAGCCTGTTGACCGCGAAATCCAGGTATGGGCCACGCTGGGGCGTGTTGGCGATGCCAAAGGGCGCCTCGCCAAATCCGAAAGCCGAGACGAAGGCAAACTGTCCGGGTTGGTAGGCGCTGAAAGCTTCGCTCCCGCCGTTGAGCAACTCGACGCGCAAGAGCTTGATCTCGGTCGCCAGGTCCTTGACCGCGACCAGTTTGCCCAGATAGGGCTTCATCGGGTTAGATGTTGTTGTATCGCTCATATTAGTCTCGCAATCTCGTGGTCGAATAGTCTGTTAGTCTGATAGTCTGATGTCTGATAGTCCATCGGCAACGATTTGACAATTTGACTATGAGACTATCAGACTATGAGACTATGAGACTATATGACTATCTGACTAAATGACTAAGCACTTCGGTAATATCCACGTTGACCGGGCAAACATCCACACAGCGGCCGCAGCCGGTGCAGGCAGACGTCTTGCCCAGCCCGTATTGTTCAGGGTAAAAGTAAAACTTGCAGAAGAAGCGATTGCGCAGGCGCTCGCTTTTTTCGGCGCGTGGCCGATGACCTCCGGCAGTGCGGCGGTAGTTCTCGCCCTCGCACGAATCCCAGCAGCGGATGCGCTCGAACTGGCTGTCGCCGGGCCTGCCCGTGGCCGCCTCGAAAGGCAAAATTTCATCCCGCACGATGAAGCAGCGGCAGGTCGGGCAGACGTAAGCGCAGGCGCGGCAGCTCAGGCAGCGCTCGGACATGCGCGCCCAGTATTCGTCGTCGAAGTGAGACGGCCAGGAGATGGAATTTGGATTTACGATTTCCGATTTACGATTTACGATTGGCTTTTCGGCGGTCGTGTTTCCATATTCCAGCGTTTGTAACTGCGTTTTCCCTTTTTCCGTCACGGACTCGACTGCGTAGCCGCCCTCCACCTCGGAGAGCATCACGTCCATGTCACTGGCTTCATCTGGCGCGCCGCCGACCGAGGTGCAGAAGCAGGTTGGCCCCATTTCTTTGCAGGCCAATCCGATGAGCGTGGTATTAGCGCGGCGACGGGCGTAATATGGGTCAACCGGCTCTTTATCCAGAAAGAGCGCATCCAGGATTTTGACGCCGCGCGCATCGCACGGGCGCACGCCGAAGATGACCTGCTGATCTTCGGGCAGGGTTTCAGTCAGTTGGATACCTTCACCAATTTTTTCGATGGTCAGCAGGCGTTCAGTGAGCGGGAAAAAGGCCTCCTTGACCGACATGACCGGCCGGGTGAATCCCCAGGCGATTTCCTGGCTGCTCTCCACAGGCCGGTAGAGCATGACCCCGGACACCTCGCGTGGGGCGCTCAACGTCTGCTGACGGGCGAGACCATCCAACCATTCGGTTAATTGGGCTTGAGTGATGAAGTTCATATCAGCCTTCCTTATACTCGCCCGACAGGACGGTGACGATCGGTGAAGGTGCCGGGGTCATGCCCGCACGGTGTCCGAAAGCAGTTTCGATTTCTTGCGCCATCTTCATGTTGAGCAGGCTGATGGGGATGTTCATCGGGCAGGCGCGTTCACACTCGTTGCAGCCCACGCAGCGTCCGGCCAGGTGATAGGCGCGTCCCAGGTGGAAAGTGCGCTTCTCGTTCATGTTGACGCCCATGCCGATCCACAGCGAGTCGTCCCGTTCGTAGAGGCAGACCGGGCAATTGCACATCGGGCAGGCCTGGCGGCAGGCGTAACAGCGGATGCAGCGCTCGAACTGGCTCAACCAGAATTCCATGCGCTCGGCCGGGGCCTTGTTTTCCAATTCGCCGATCTTGACGGCCACGGGCGAGGGCGTGGCTTCGTGCAGCGGCGGCGGCTCGCCGATGAGCGTATCGTAGACCACCGGCACGCGGTCGTTGCACACCTGGCAGCGGGCTTGCAAGACGCCGCGGTCGTGCTGCGTGCCTTCGCAAGTCACGCCGATGATATGCACCTGCTCGCGGGTGAACTGGTTCTCGGTCAGCAGCACGTTGACGGCGCGGCTGTCGCAGGGCTTGACCACCACCGCCACCGGCTTGGGCTGCTCGATGCCCTTGACCGCCGGGCGGCGTTTCTTGCCCAGGTAGGTGGTCAGGTTGTAGGTGCATTCCGGGTTCCAGACCAGCTTATCGGCCTCCTCCGGCGTGTTGGCGAAGGAGGGACGCGTCCGGCCGCGCGGGCCGACCTCGTAGCCGACCACGTAGCCGACCGCGCCGCTGGTCAGCAGCTCCTTGGCCTTGGCGCGGATGGCATCCGTTTTAGCGGCGCAGTCATGTTCGAACAGCGGAAACTCGCCGCGGATGGCGGCAAACTGCTGGGTATAGGAGGCGACCTCCTCGCTGGGCACGCGCCACTCGACCGGGCCCAGCGCCCGCACCGTATCCACGAACTCGGTGGCGATGCGCGAGAAGCGTTCGCCCTCCGAGGCTGAGACCCAGTCCAGGCGCAGGCGTTCCGGTTCGAGGCCGGCGTAGCTCATCAAGGCGCGCAGGATGGGCAGCCGCTTGGCGGCGCGGTGGTTGCCGCTGTCATAGTGGCATTCGCCGATGTGGCAGCCCAGGATCAGCACGCCGTCCGCGCCCTGGTCGAAGGTGCGCATGACCAGCTCAGGCGAGACGCGGCCCGAACAAGGCACGCGGATATCGCGGATGTTGGCCGGTGATTTCAGACGGGCGATGCCGGCCGTATCTGCACCGGTGTAAGAGCACCAGGTACATAAGTAGGCGATTATTCTCGGTTCATAAGCCACAGCCTCACCTCCTAAACCTTATGGTTGCTGCTTGCGCAACCATTATTATCCACCGCAACTGGGAAAAACGCATCCGCCGATAGAGCGCCCAGCATCTCGTTGACGATCTGACGGTCATTGAAATGAATAAGCGAGACAGCCTTGTTGCGGCAGGCTGCCGCGCAGGTGCCGCAGCCTTTGCACAGGAAGCTGTTTACCGTCGCTACCCGATCCTTTATGGTAATAACGTTGTATGGACAGGCGGCCACGCAATACCCGCAGCCGGCGCATTGGTACTGGTTGACCTCGGCGATGGATGGATCCAGGGCGATGCTGCCCTGATCCATCAGCGAAAGGGCGATGGCGGCCGCGCCTCCGGCCTGCGCCACGCTATCGGGAATATCTTTGGGCGCCTGGCAGGCGCCGGCCAGATAGATGCCCTGGGTGGCCGTCTCGACCGGTCCCAGCTTGGGGTGCCGCTCGAGGAAGAACCCGTCCCGGCTGCGGCTGACGCCATAGGTTGTTGCAACCTGCCCGGCGTCCGCTTGCGGCTCGAATCCGGTGGCAAGTACCACCATATCCACTTCCACGCGGTCAGGCTGGCCGTGGAAGGCTTCGTCCCAGCGGACGACCAGCTTCTTACCCTTCTTCGTGATTCGCTTGACCCGCCCGTGGTAGAGATGGACGCCCATCTGCTCGGTGCGGTTGTAGAACTCCTCGTAACCCTTGCCGAAGGAGCGCATGTCGCGATAGATCTCGTGGACTTCCGCTCCCACGTATTCGTGAACCAGTTGGGAGAGCTTGAGCGAGTACATGCAGCAAGCCCGCGAGCAATGTTCGTTGTACTTGCTATCCCGGCTGCCGATGCAGTGCAGGATGGCGACCGACTTGGGCGGCTGGCCGTTCTTGAGCAGCACCTTGCCACTCGTCGGGCCGCTGGCGTTGATCAGCCGCTCGAATTCCAGGGCGGTCAGGACGTTATCCAGTTTGCCATAGCCCAATTCGGGGATGCGCGCCGGGTCGAAATCCTTGAATCCGGTTGCCAGAACGATGGTGCCGACCGTCAGATCCATGACCTCATCTTTCATATCGTGGTCAATGGCGCCTCGTTCACAAGCCACCAGGCACTCCAGGCACTCTGAACAGACGCCGCAGCTCAAGCAGCGCGCCGCTTCAGTTAAGGCTTCCGCCTCGGTCATCGGCAGGTCAACTTCTGCGAAGTTGTTCTCGCGCTGCGCTGCAGGGATGGTGCCGACCTTGGCCCGCGGCCGGGCGGAGACCCGGCCCTCGGCGATCATGGCTTCGACTTCGAATTTTTCGTACCTGGCGACGGGCATCTTGGACGGCTCTGGCAAGCCCGCCTCGCCGTGCCGAGTAGGTGCTGCGCACAGGTACCGATCCACGCAGCGGGCCACATGGTGGCCTTCTCCGATCGCATCTACGACAAAGAAGGTGGTGCCACGCCGTACGTCACCGGCGGTAAAGACACCCGGCCGGGTGGTCATCATTTCGTCGTTGGCCCACAGCCCGATCGGATAGCGGGTGGCAATGCTGCCATCTCCGGGCAGGAAGGTGAAATCGGGCAATTGACCAACCGCCCAAATTACCAGGTTGCAGGGGATAACGTGCTCGCTGCCCGGAATTTCTTCCACCTGGCGTTTGCCGTCCACGATGCCGCCCACGCGGGCTTCCAGGCAGAGCATGCCGATAATCTTCTCGTTCTTGATGACAACTTCCTTGAAGACGCGATTGCGGATGATCTCAACGCCCTCTTTTTCGGCCTCATCCACCTCGTTGAAGGAAGCGCGCATACCTCGGCAGACGACACGCACATGTGGTCGTCCCAAGCGTATGGCCGTGCGAGCCGCATCCAGGGCCACGTCACCCGCGCCGACCACGACGATCTCTTTCCCGCTCAGGTCAATCTTTTCGCCCAGGCAGGCGCGGCGCAGCAAATCCAGGCTCAACCAGTTATCCGGATGGTCGGAGCCGGTGATTTTTAACTTGGTGGCGCTGTGCGCGCCGGTGGCGGCGATGACCGCGTGGTAGCCAGCCCTGAATAATCCGGGAATGTCCTCAATCCAGGTGTTAAGCTGCAATTCCACACCCTCGTCCAGGATCTGCTGCACTTCCCAATCAATGAGTTCATAAGGCAGGCGATGGGGCGGGATGCCCACCCGCATCATGCCGCCGGCCACCGGCAGCGAATCGAAGACCGTGGCGGCATGTCCCAGGCGCACCAGGTCCAGCGCGGCGGTCAGGCCGGCCGGACCCGCGCCGATAATGGCGACCTTCCTGCCGGTCGGACTGGGTTTGTACGCAGTACCTACTCGGTGCGCGAAGGGCGTGCCGACCACCGATTTATCGCGCATATTCGGCAGTTCGTCACGGTGAGCATAAGCCCAATCCGCAACGAAGCGCTTCAATCTCATAATGCTGACTGGCTCGTCAACCAGGCTGCGGCTGCATTCCTCCTCACAACGTTTATTGCACACCCGTCCGCAGACCGAAGGGAAGGGGTGTTCACGCCGGATGGCCCAGTAGGCATCCGCGTAGCGCTTCTGGTGCACCAGGGCAATGTAACCCTGGGCGCGCTGGTCGGTCGGGCAGGCATCCCGGCAGGGGGCGATGCCGCGTTTTTCGATCGCATACGCACCGGGAACGGCCTGCGCCGAAAAACGATACGCCGCCTTACGCAGACTCAAGCCCTCGTCAAAAGTGTTGACCACCTCGATCGGGCAGACTTCGGCGCAGTTGCCGCAGCCGGTGCATTTGCTCTCGTCCACGTAGCGCGCCTTGCACCTCACCCGAACCTGGTAATTACCCACGTACCCCGAGACCGATTCGACCTTACTGTAGCTTAGCAGCTTGATGTTTTCGTGGCGTCCAACGGACACCATCTTGGGTGTGAGTATTCAAGCCGCGCAGTCGAGCGTCGGGAAGGTCTTGTAGAGCTGGGCCATGTGCCCGCCGATGGATGGCTCGCGCTCGACCAGGTAGACCTGCTTGCCGGCATCCGCCATCTTCAACGCCGCTTCGATGCCGGCGATGCCACCCCCGACGACGAGCGCGGCCGGGGTCATCTCGACCTGGCGCATGGTCAGCGGGTTGTGATGGTGGACGCGGCGGACGGCGGCCGCGACGAGCGACTTGGCCTTGCTGGTGGCCTGGGAGCGGTCGTCCACCACCCAGGAGCAGTGCTCGCGGATGTTGGCCATCTGGAAGAAGAACGGGTTGAGGCCGCCTTCTTCGCAGGCGCGGCGGAAGGTGGGTTCGTGCATGAGGGGGGAGCAGGAAGCCACCACGACGCGGTTGAGGCCAAGCTCTTGAATGTCCTGCTTGATCAGCTCCTGGCCCGGGTCGGAGCACATGTAGGTGTAGTCGCGGGCGATGGCGACGCCGCCCAAGCCCTTGGCGAAGTTGGCGACCTCGGCCACGTCCACCGTGGCTGCAATGTTCGTGCCGCAATGACAGACATAGACACCCGTGCGTATTTTAGAAAGGTTCAAGCCGACACCTCCTGATTTCTGCTCATGGTAGTCTATAGGACAATAAAACTCCTGGCGGTGGGTTGGCGTCCCAGATCGCCGGGATTGGCTGGTTATATCGTGACCAAAATACCGTCAAGTTCGGCGAGTACTTCATCCAAAGTAAAGCCATGCTGTACGGCTGCTCCGGCCGGGCAGGCGGCCGCGCAAGCGCCACAACCCTTGCACAGCACTTCGTTGATGTAAGCCACCTGTCTCCCGTCAAGCTCTACCATTCCAATTGCGCTGTATGGACAGAGGCCCTCGCAGGTACGGCATCCGCCGCACTTTTCGGCGATGATGTAGGTGGTGAAAGGATCCAGCGAGACCGAACCAGCGTCCATCAGAGCCAGGGCTGCGCCGGCTGCGGCAGAGCCATACGCCACGCTGTCGGGAATGTCTTTCGGCCCCTGGCAGGCTCCGGCCAGGAAGACGCCATCGGTGGTCGTCTCGACCGGCGCCAGTTTGGGATGCTTCTCGAGGAAGAAACCGTCCGCGCCCAGGCTGACGCCGAAGGTCGCGCCGACTTTATGCTGGTCGGTTTGTGGCTCGATGCCGGTGCTTAGCACCACCATGTCCACCGGCGTCTCTCCCTCCTCACCTGTGTAAACGTCAACCGCGATGACGGCCAGCCGGCCATCGCGTTGCTCGACACGGATATCTTTGCCGGTGCGGACGAAGTTAACGCCTTGTCGCTGCACGCGCTCGTAAAAGGCCTCGTAGTCTTTTCCGAAGGCGCGCATGTCACGGTAGAACTCGACCACCTCGGCATCCACGTAATCATGGATCAGCGTGGCCAGCTTGAGCGAATACATGCAACAGACCCGCGAGCAGTGCTCGTTCTGGTCGCCGCGGCTGCCCACGCAGTGCAGGATGGCGATCTTCTCCGGTTTGCGTCCATCCTTGAGCCGCACCTGGCCGGTGGTCGGCCCGCCGGTGTTGATCAGCCGCTCGAATTCCATGCCGGTCAAGACGTTTTCGAGCGTGCCGTAGCCATACTGCGGTGAACATTTCGGGTCGAAGTCACGGAAGCCGGTCGCCAGGATGATGGTGCCGACCTCGATATCCACCAGTTGCTCTTGCTGCTCAAAGTCAATCGCTTCGAGCGGGCAGAATTTCTCGCAGGCGCGGCACTTGCCGCTCTTGAAATAGGCGCAGTTGACCGTGTCAATGACCGGCACGCGCGGCACGGCCTGGGCGAAGGGGAAGTAGATCGCCGGGCGGTTGCCCAGCCCCAGGTCGAATTCGGAGGGGATCTTCTTCCACGGGCATTTCTCGACGCACGTCCCGCAGCCGGTGCATAACTCCTCGTTCACATAGCGGGGCTTGCGACGCACTGAAACGGTGAAATTGCCGACATACCCGGAAACTTTCTCTACCTCGCTGTAGCTCAGCAGGCTGATGTTTTCGTGGCGTCCAACGGACACCATTTTGGGTGTGAGTATTCAGGCCGCACAGTCTAAGGTGGGGAAGGTCTTGTAGAGGCGGGACATATGCCCGCCGATCGAAGGTTCGCGCTCCACCAGGTAGACGTGCTTGCCTGAATCGGCCAGACGCAGGGCGGCTTCGATACCGGCAATGCCAGCGCCGACAACCAGGGCGGAAGGTTTGACGGCTACCTGGCGCATCTCCAACGCTTCGTGCCAGGCGACACGGTTCACCGCCGCGGAGACCAACGTCTTGGCTTTCTCGGTGGCTTTGCCGGAATCCACTGAAACCCAGGAACAGTGCTCGCGGATATTGGTCATCTGGAACAAGAACGGGTTCAGACCGGCCTCCCCGCACGCCCTGCGGAAGGTGGTCTCGTGCATCAATGGCGAGCAGGAGGCCACGACGACCCGGTTCAAGCCGGCGTTATGGATATCGTCCTTGATCAGGGACTGGCCTGGGTCCGAGCACATGTAAGCGTAGTGGCGAGCGACGGCCACGTTGCCAAGCGTGGAGGCAAATTCGGTGACCGCTTCCACGTCCACCATCCCTGCGATATTGGTACCGCAATGACAAACATAAACGCCCACGCGCGGCGAGTCTTGTCTTGGCGTCATCCGAGTGTCTCCTTTCGGCGATAAAAGAATAAGAAGGACACTTTTCTCTCCCTTGAGGATAGAGTTTTAGTATCAGTATTTTCTGGGATATTATAGCAACGTTCAAGTGATAATTGTCACAAAGTAAGTGATAATTGTCACAATATATTTGCGTTTACGAGCGCTCATTAAATCAAAAGGGTGTGTTTCATTTCAGTTGAAACCGTCCCGAAGGTTGGCAAAAACGATCAAATTTTCTCAGCAAAACCTTCGGGACGTTCTTACTTCAACTCATTTGAAACACACCCGTTTCATTTCAGTTGAAACCGTCCCGAAGGTTGGCAAAAAACGATCAAATTTTCTCATCAAAACCTTCGGGACGTTCTTACTTCAACTCATTTGAAACACACCCAAATCTGATCGGTCACTGTTTCTTGGCCGTTTTGGTTGAAAAACCCAAGCCACTGTCATCTGCCTGAACTTCCACCACGACGGTATCGTCTTTGGGAATTTCCCCGCCAAGCAGCTTGATCGAGAGCGGGCTTTCGATAAATTTCTGCAAGGCGCGCCGCAACGGACGAGCGCCAAAGGCCGGGTCATATCCGGTTTTGGCTAACCATTTGCGGGCGGCATCCGTCAGTTCGACATTGACGCTGAACTCGTTCAGGCGTTCCTGGATCTCATTCATTTGCAGGTCAACGATCTTTTCCATCTGGTCAAGCGACAAAGGCGAGAACATGATGATCTCGTCGATGCGGTTGAGGAACTCGGGCCGGAAAGTGCCCTTGAGCGCCTTCTCGACCTTGTCATGCGCTTCGCGCTCCTCGTCGTTACCGGCCTTTTGCAGAAAACCCAGCGTGCCGCCCTTACGGACATACTCGGTGCCCAGGTTGGAGGTCATGATCAGGATGGTGTTGCGGAAGTCAACCACATTGCCCTGGCCATCGGTCATCCGGCCGTCATCGAGGATTTGCAGCAGGGCGTTCCAGACCTCGGGGTGGGCTTTCTCGATCTCGTCAAAGAGGATCACGCGATACGGCCTGCGCCGCACAGCCTCGGTCAGTTGGCCGCCTTCCTCGTAACCCACGTAGCCGGGCGGTGCGCCGAAAAGACGCGAGACGGTGTGCTGCTCGCGATATTCGGACATATCAATCCGCACCAAGGACTCCTCGTCGTCGAACATGAACCAGGCGAGAGCCTTGGCCAGCTCAGTCTTTCCGACGCCAGAAGGGCCGATGAATACGAATGAACCGATGGGACGGGAGGGGTCTTTCAAACCGGAGCGGGCGCGGCGGATGGCATCCGAGATGGCGTGGATGGCTTCTTTCTGGCCGATGATGCGCTCCTGCAGACGCTTCTCCATTTGCAGCAGCTTCTGCGACTCGGTCTCCATCATCTGGCTGACCGGGATGCCGGTCCACTGGTGGACGACCTCGGCGATGTCATTTATGTCCACCACCTCATCCAGTTTGTGCTCAGCCTCCCACTTGTCCCGTTCTTCTTTGAATTCGTTTTCCAGGCGTAAGCGGTTGACCTTGATTTCCGCGGCGCGTTGATAATCGCGGGCATTGGAGGCGGCGTCTTCCTCGGCTTGAAGGCGGTCAATTTCATTTTTCTTTTCCTTCAGCTCCGGAGGCAGGGAGTAAAGCGCCACGCGCAATTTGGCGGCGGCCTCGTCCATCAGGTCAATGGCTTTATCCGGCAGGTGACGATCGGTGACGTAGCGATCGGCCAGCCTGGCCGCAGACACCAGGGCTTCGTCCGAGAAATGCACCTTATGGTGCGCCTCGTAGCGGTCGCGCAAGCCCTGCAGCATCTTGATCGTGTTGTTCACAGTCGGCTCTTCGACGTAAATCGGGGCGAAGCGGCGCTCGAGGGCGGCGTCCTTTTCGATATATTTATGGTACTCATCCAGCGTGGTGGCGCCGATGCACTGCAGCTCGCCGCGCGAGAGCGCCGGCTTGAGCATATTGGAGGCGTCCATCGCGCCCTGCGCCGCGCCCGCGCCGACCACGGTATGCAGTTCATCTATCATCAGGATGACTTCGCCGGCGGAGCGCTGGACTTCCTCGATGGCGGATTTCAGCCGTTCCTCGAACTCGCCGCGGAAGCGCGAGCCGGCGATCATCGCCCCCAGGTCGAGGGAAATGACGCGTTTGCCGCTCAATATCTCAGGTATATCGTTGGTCGCGATCTTCTGCGCCAGGCCTTCGACGATGGCTGTTTTCCCAACGCCCGCCTCGCCGATCAAAACGGGGTTGTTCTTGGTGCGCCGCGAGAGGATCTGGATGAGGCGCATGATCTCGGTATCGCGGCCGATGACCGGGTCGAGCTTGCCCTCGCGCGCCAGTTTGGTCAGGTCACGCGAGTATTTATCCAATGTGCGGTAACGCGCCTCGGCATGAGGGTCGGTGACGCGCTGTCCGCCACGCAGTTGCTGAATGGCGTCGTAGACCCGGTCACGGGTCAGGCCGGCCCCCTCGAGGATGCGGGCGGCCGGTGTGTTGCGTTCACTCAGAATGGCCAGGAAGATGTGCTCGGTCGAGATATACTCGTCCTTCAAGCGGTTGGCTTCCTCGTTGGCCAGGTCAACAATCCGTTTGACGCGCGGAGTGATGAAGATCTGTCCCGCCCCGCCGCCGAAGATATTGGCCTTCGGGGACATGCGCAGGGTCTGATCGAGGCGTTCGGCCAGAATCTGGGCGCTGATGTTCAGGTTTTCGAGAATCTGGGGGATGACCCCGCCGGGCTGCTCGATGAGCGAGAGCAGGATATGTTCGGTATCTATTTGATTGTGTCCGTAACGCTGGATGATCTCGGCGGCGCGCTGGGCGGCCTCCTGGGCGCGTTCGGTGAAACGGTCAAATCGCATCATGGGCAGAATCCTTTCGGGAGGACAAATTGTTCGTTTGTCCAACGTAAGCGATTATAACAAAGGCTTATCCACAGAATAGCATAAAAGCATTAGAAGATTGTATGATTTGGGTGTATTTCATTTGGGTGTGTTTCAAATGAGTTGAAGTAAGAACGTCCCGAAGGTTTTGCTGAGAAAATTTGATCGTTTTTTGCCAACCTTCGGGACGGTTTCAACTGAAATGAAACACACCCATTTCATTTCAGTTGAAGCAACCGTCCCGCAGGTTTTGAAAGACGGTCAAATTGGCTCAATCCAACCCTTCGACAGGCTCAGGGCAACGCCTGCGGGACGTTCTGGGATAACTCATTTGAAACGCCCCCGTATGATTTGTGGTTCTTTCGTCAGTTTGGTATCGCCTGTCATGGACGCCAGCCCCAATCCAATGATCGGGGACATCAGGGGTGCGACCAGCATGGCGCCGATGATGACGGCCGCCGAGTTGGTCAACAAGCCCAGGGTGGCAATCACGCAGGAGAGCACCACCAGCAGGAAAAAGTCGAAGTCTGGGTGCGAGGTCTCCCGCAACTGCACCTGTACTTCGGCGCGCCGTTCCAGCGTGACCGGCTTCAGCAGTTTGCGAAACAGAAAGATCAAGCGGGTCTTGAAAGAGGGTGGGATGGGTTCAGGAAGCGTCATGATTGACTTGATTCTACTTGTTTACTTCGGAAATGCAAACCAGAGAAGCGCGTTTCTTCCCCTAGAGCGATGCAAACCGTCAGCAAGCTGAACTCAGAAAAGTGTAAATTTCAACCTATCACCAGCAAAAGCGGTACGCGTTTTCCAGACCCACAACCAATCGCTGGACTGGTTGATAAGCTTCAAAGGCGCGCGAGAAAGTAACGTTGCCGCGGATGGCAATCTGAAAAGCCCACAACGCCTGACTCTGGGCTTGCTCTAACACCAGGTCAATCTCGTAACCTTGATAGGTGCGCCAGAAATAAGCGTTGAAGGGACGATGGCTGTAGAGATTGCGTTTCAAAATAGAGGCGATCACCAGATTTTCGAACAGGGCGCCGCGATCTTCGCGGATCTCAAACGGCGCAAAACGATTGATGACCGCATTGCGCACGCCAAGGTCCCAGAAGTATATCTTGTGTTTGGCATTGATCTCGCTGCGCAGGTTGCGTTCGAAGGGGGGCAGGCGAAAAACCAGAAAATACTTTTCGAGTATGGAAATATATTGTTCAACCGTATTTCTGGAGACACCCGATTGTGAAGCCAGTTCATTGAGGTTGACAAGGTTTCCAATTTGATAAGCCAACAGGGTCACTAGTTTGACCAAGACCTGAGGGGCCTTGAGATTTTCCAAGATGAAGATATCTTTGTAAAGTGCGCTATCAATAAGATCACGCAACTTATCCTGTTTCTCTTGCGCAGTAGTCTTGATGACCACCTCAGGATAGGAACCGTAAACGGTGAAGGACTGAACGATTTGATTGAGTTGCCCTTGTTGGGTGAGCCGTTCCGGGAAAGAAAAGAAATCGTCAATCTCTATACCCGCATATTCACCAAGAGTGAGCGGCAGTAGTTCGATAAAATATTTCCGCCCGGCAAGGCTATCGGTCAGATTGTGCAATAGTATCAGTGACGACGAAGACGTTGCAACCACTTTGACGTGCGGAAAGTGGTCGAAGACAAGTTTGAGCAAGAGATCAACTTTGGGGAAATTTTGCACTTCGTCGAGGAACAAGTAGGCGCGCCGGCTCGGCTCAAAACCCAACTCGGAGAAGATACGTTCAAGCCGCGCCGTTGAAGGTTCTCCGAAAATGGCCTGTGCCGTAGGGTCATCCAGGGAGTAAGAGGCCGTGGGGTTTTCTGCTTGAAGCATACTACGCAGATATTGCAGAAGCGTAGTTTTCCCAACCCGTCGTGGGCCATATACGATGAGAACCTCAGGGCTATCGAGCAAGTCGAGAAGTTTTTTCTCTATGATCCTTCTATACATACGGATATGATATGACAATGTATTAAAATTGTCAATGGATTGACATATTTAATATCAATTTTATGAATGCATATCACAATATTAGACTTTATCTGCAATAGACCAACCGCTCGTTTTTTTGCCGAGCAGGCCTTCGGCAGTCGCCTCTTTTTTCTGGGCTATAATTGCGGCGATGACTGCCATCACCACAACTATGCTCAAAGTCCCACAACTGCGCCCGCTCAACATCCTGACCGACCTGTTGACAGTGGCGAACCTGGTCGAGGCCTGTTTCGCAGACAGCCTGGATGCCGAGGGTCACCGCTATATCCAGCAAATGCGCCGCGCCGGAAAGGACAGCCATTTTTTACGTTGGGCGACGACGGCAATGGATACGGTCTCCATGCCGCTTTCGGGGTATGTCTGGGAGGAGAACGGCGAGGTGGTGGGGAACGTGAGCCTGATCCCGTTCAAGTGCGAGAGGAAAAAGATCTATCTGATCGCCAACGTTGCGGTGCGTTCCGATTACCGCCGCCAGGGTATCGCGCGCACATTGACCGCGAGCGCCATGCAACTTGCCCGGCAGCGCGGCGCGGGGGCCATCTGGCTGCACACCCGCGACGACAATCCGGCGGCGCTGGCGCTCTATACCGGCCTGGGATTCCGCGAGCGCGCCCGGCGCACGACCTGGCTGGCGAAGCCGACGCGCAACATCAGCCTGAATGGATCGGGGATCACGGTCACGGCGCGCCAGGCGCGTGACTGGCCGCAGCAGGAGATGTGGCTGCAGCGTCTCTATCCAGAGGAGCTGGCCTGGTACCAGCCAATCACATGGCTCTCGTTCCGGCCCGGCCTGGGGCCTTCCCTTTATCGCTTTTTCATGGATTTCGAGACGCGCCAGTGGGCTGCCTGGTCGAACGGCCGGTTGCTGGGTGTTTTGGCCTGGCAGCCAGCTTCCGGTCACGCCGACCGGCTCTGGGCGGCCACTGCACCTGAAGACGGCGCGTCAGCCCTGACCGCGCTGCTGTGCCATGCCCGGCGGGCGCTTACCTGGCGTCCCAATCTGGCGCTGGATTTTCCCGCCAACCAGGTTGATGAGGCCATCCACTCGGCAGGCTTCCAGCCGCGGCGGACGCTCATCTGGATGCAGGCGGATGCAACTGCCGCTCTCGATGAGCGTAGATAGACTCAGACGCAAAGGAGGTCGAAATGAGATTTATTTTACGCTGGGCAATCATCGCGGTCGCACTCTACGCTGCCATTGCGATCGTGCCGGGAATCAACTATCAAGGCAACTGGATGGACATTGTTTGGCTGGCGCTCATTTTTGGATTTGTCAACGCCCTGCTGCGCCCGCTGCTCAAGTTCCTGACCTGTCCGCTGATCATCCTGACCTTGGGCCTGTTCACGCTGGTCATCAATACGCTGCTCTTCCTGCTTTCAACCTGGATCGGCGGCGGGTTGGGCATTGATATCAACCTCGCAGAACCGGTATTCTGGAATGCCTTCCTGGGTGCGTTGATCGTCAGCGCGGTCAGCTTCCTGTTGAGCCTGATCTTGAAGGATGAGTTGAAGGGCAGGAAACGGAAGAAGTGATGAGTGATGAGTGATCAGTCTGCGTCTTGACCATGAACTGCACCGACGCGCGGCAGAGCGCGCTGGGGTGGAACGCGTCAGCCTGAACGATTGGGGGCGGCGCACCATCCAGAATGCGCTGGGGGGATAACGAGCTTAGGATATGTCGGTGGTCTCTGATAACATCCACTTTATATCCTCCTACTCAGGCATAGGCATGTTCCAACACCTGCTCTGCTGCTTCTGGCAATGTAATGGGAACAAACATGGATTTTGGATACAAATAGCCATCTTCCGAACCAGGTTCGCCGAATGTTTCATCAAGAATACGGATCAATCCAGCCTTGGCCGCGTCTGCATCCGACAAAGTGCGATAGACTTTGCCAACAATCAATGACTCAGGGTTGGTGCCACTATCGAGGCAAATCACATATGTTTTCACGAGATGATCCTCTTGATTTTGAATAGCTTACGTCCAATACCATGCGCTTCGTACCAGTGTAGTTCTGCTGCATGGATTGCACCATCGGGAAATTCTACCGTTGCAACACCTTTTAGTTTACGCTAACGGCCCTCGCCATAGGTTTTTTCCAGATAACGGCGAATAAGGACACCACTCGACTTCTTCCGTGCCGGAGCGTTCCCCAGCTGCCGGGCTGGGTGCCGCAACTCGTATTCACGCCTCTGACCTGGTAATATAGCTTTTCAGAAAAAGATTTAGGATGATGTGAAGCAATCAAGCGGTTTCAGTTCCCAGGGAAGGCAAGTACTTTCCCATCAACGCCAGAATGGATTGCGGCAAGTTGGCAAAATAGGCCAGCTTTGCATCAACTTTCTGAGTCAAGTCCTCGAATGTCGGAAAATACCGCAGATGCGTTGCCTGTTTCTTGATGTTGCGCCAAAGATACTCGATGGGGTTGAAATCGGGGGAATAGCGCGGCAACTGGAATACAGTGATGCGATCAGCGTGTTTGGCAAAGAATTCATCCATGGCCTTACTGGTATGATAGCGCGCCCCATCCTGGATAATAATCAGATGTTGACTGGTTTTCGCCATCAC